>JAAZLF010000597.1 GCA_012799425.1 Actinomycetales bacterium
CCGACGGGCCGACGGGCAGACGGGCCGACGACGGCCGGGCTCACTCCCCGTAGCGCAGCTCCACGCGACGGTTCGCGGCGTAGGTGGAGGGGTCATCAGGGCTCTCGGAGACGGCGGGCTGCTCGTCACCGAACCCCTCCACCTCGAGCGTGAGATCGGGGCGCTCAGCGGCGAGTGCGTCGGCGACCGCCTGGGCGCGGTGCTCGGAGAGCTGCTGATTGTCGAAGTCGAAGCGCGAGGGATCCACCGGGCGGGAGTCGGTGTGCCCGCCCACCTGCACCGTGGCCCCTGCGGGGACCTCGGCCGCGAGGTCGACGATCCGGGCGGTGGCCGGGGCGGGCAGGTCCCAGGCGTTGGAGGCGAAGAGGATGTCTGTCTCCAGCACGATCGTCTCCTCCTGATCCGGCTCCGTGCTGCCGAGCGAGGTGATCGAGGAGGGGGCGTCGTAGCGGGTGATCGAGTCATCGACGTCGAACCGGGTGATCGAGTCGGAGAGGACCTCCTCGGTGACCTCGAAGCCCGGCTCGGGCGGGCCGTCCGAGATCACCTCGGCGACGGCGTGCGGGGTGACGAGCGCGAGGGCGAGCAGGGTCGCGGAGCCGGCAGTGGGGCGGGCGAGGCGTCGGCGCGCGTGAGGGGAGGTGCGGGTCATGGTCACTCCCCACCCTCCGCGGTGGCGTCGTCCGCGGCGGCGCCCTGCTCGATCGGGACGTCCTCGAACTCGGGGGCGCCGGGGATGGCGATGTTGATCGTGTCGATGTCGTCCTCGGGGGCGGCGAAGGTGGCCCAGTACGCCTGGGTGTCGCCGGAGGCGAGCTTGTGCTCCGCCTGCTTGCTGTTCCAGACATTGGGGGTGTCCCAGGCGCTGCCGGTGCCGAGGATGTCGTAGCGCTTGAGGTTATCGCGGTCGAACAGAGCCGGCGGCACGTTGGAGTGGTTGTCGCCGTGCAGCTCCCACAGCGAGAACGTGCCGGACTCGCGGAACTCGGGGGTGTAGGTCAGCAGCAGCTCCACCGTCTGGCCGCGCTGGATCAGGTGGTGCAGGCCCACGGTCATGGTGCCGTCGATCTCGTCGGTGGGCAGGGTGTAGCTGATCGTGTCGACCGCGTCGGCGGGATCGATGACCTCCGGCGCTCCGCCGGAAGCACCGTCGGTGCCGGTCTGCGACTCATCGCCGCCGCCGTCGGAGGCTGCGGGCTGCGCTGCCTCGGATTCCTCCGGCTCCTCGGGCGCAGGAGAGTCGGGGCCGTCCTCGAAGTCCGCCTGCTCGGTGACGCCACAGGCGGCGAGCGGCAGCGCGGCGAGGGCGGTGAGGGCCAGGGCGGCCCGCCGACGGGTGAGGGTCACATCGCGGAGCTGGGTCATGGTCTTCTCCTTCATCGGGCCGCCGCAGCGGCTGTCCTCGAGCTGGTGTCACCCGTATGTCGTCGCAGGGAGCGGAATAGTTGCATCTCATCGCGAGAATCTTTCCGGGAGATGAACAGCCCTCAGTCCGAGACCTTCACCGTGGCGCGCGCCTCGAGCTGCTGGCCGTCCGCGCTGCGCCCCCGCAGCACCACCTCGGCACTGCCAGGGGACGCGGCCACGATCGTCACCTGCTCCGCATCGGCCACGTGGGAGCCGGAGGGCAGCGACCACACCCAGGAGTCCACCCCTTCGACCTCGGCGGTGAACACGGCCTCCTCTCCCACGGTGATCTCCGTGGGACCGGTGATCGTCAGCGACGCGCCGTCGACTGTCGACGGCACCGTGTCCCCGCGACCGAGCAGCAGCCCCGCCCCGAGCCCGAGCAGCAGCGCGGCCACGACGACCATCGCTGTCAGGGCCGTGCGTCGGCGCAGGGACCGCTCCGCACCGGGCGGGGCGGCGGCGTGGACGCCGGGGCCGGCATCAACGGGAGCGGCGGCCGACGGGGAGTGCGGTGCTCCCGCGGAATGCGGGCCTGCGGCGGCGGGGTCAGACGGGGGCATCACGCGCGCCGGGGCCGGCGGGGCGAGGGCCTGTTCGACCTCGGTGAGCCATTCCCGCGCGTCGCTCTGCCGGGCATCCGGATCCTCCGCGAGACCCCGCTCGATCACGTCACCTAGCGCTGTGGGCAGGGAGGCGTCGTGGATCAGCCAGCGCAGCAGCGCGGACATCGCCCAGATATCGGCGCGGATGTCCACCATGGCGGGGCGGGACTGCTCGGGCGGGCGGAACCCCTCGGTGCCGGCGGCGACGGTGAGCCCGGAGCTGACGGCGAGGTCCTTGCACATGCCCAGGTCCGCGACGAGCAGCCGTTCATCGGTGCCCAGCAGCACCGCACCGCTCCGGCCGGGGTCGACGCCGGTGCCGCCGTCGGCCCCGGCCCCGGCCTCGACATCGCTCACGGTCCCGCCCGCGCTGGTCAGCAGCAGGTTCCCAGGGCTGAGGTCGCGGTGCACCAGCCGGGCGCGGTGCACGGCATCCACCGCGGCGGCCAGCGGACGCGCGAGAGCCAGCACATCCTCGGCATTCGCCCTCCAGCCACGATCTCGGAGCGCCGTCACGCGGTCACGCAGGGTGCCGCGGTCGGCGTGCTCGAGCACCAGGTAGGGCTGCTGCCGGGGCGTCTGGTCGATGTCGTGCACGGTCACCACATGCGGGCCGCCCACGCGGCGCAGGCTGCGCCCCTCGGCGATGAACCGTTCGCGGATCTCGGGGTTCAGGCTGTGGTTCTCCGCGAGGACCTTCACCACCACTGTCGCGTCCAACCGCTGGTCGTGCGCGAGGTAGGCGGTGGCGAAGGAGCCGACGCCCACCACCTCGGCCAGCCGGTAGTGGCCCAGCAGCTCGTCCATCAGCGTTCCCCGGCGGTGGGGCTACCCGCTTCGAGCCGGCCGGCGAGCATCGCGCGACCCCGGCTGATCTGTGACTTCACCGTGCCCTCGCTGCGGTGCAGGCGCTCGGCGATCTCCCGGTACGGCAGCTGCTCGAGGTCGCGCAGCTCTACCGGGACCCGGTACAGATCCGGCAGCTGCGCGAGCAGCTGGTGCACGGTGACACGCTCCGCGATCAGTGAGCTCATCCGCACCGAGGGACGGTCCGCCTCCTGCAGCTCGACGGTCTCCCGCTGGCGGCGCAGATGATCGGCCACCCGGCGCCGCACGATGCTGTGCACCCAGGTGGTCACCCTCGCCCGGCCGTCGTACCCGCTGATCGACTGGGCGATCGAGATCAGGGAATCCTGGGCGACGTCCTCCACCGCGACCGGGTCCAGCAGCGCGGCCCCGGCGAAGCGGCGCACCACCCCGGAGCCGTCGAGCGTCTCGATGAACAGCTCGAGCGCATCGGGTCCCGTAGTGGAGAGGCGGGCGAGCTCGGCGAGCGCCTCGTCCAAGGCCTCTGCCTCGAGCATCTCGCCCACTGCATGACGGGCGGCGTCGAGCCTGCCCTCGCGCAGGTGTTGGGCCAGCTCATCGCCGTGCCGTGTGGTGCCCCCGGGCAACGGTCCCCGCTCCGTGTCCATGTGATCGAGCCTATCCTTCTACTGCGCCGGTGCCTGCCCCGTCTCGTGCAGGGACGCCGCGGCACCGCGGCACCCGATGCATCGCGGGACCCGTTGCACCCGTTGCCCCGCTGCATCCCGGCACCTGCGGCACCCGCTGCCCCGCTGCACCGCGGCACCGCGCAGTGTGATCGGCCGACGAGCCCCTCGCGCTCCATGCTGTGGAACCGCCGGAGCAGGCGACGGAGATGCCGGTAGTGTGCTGACGAGCCGGCCGCAGCAGCCCGGCCCCGCGCCCGAGGATCCGGCGCGCGGACGTCGACCCGAGGGGATGCCTCCATGGAACAGATCACCGTCGCCGGTCACCCCGAGCCCGTCCCCGCCTCCGCCGTCGCCGCGCGGCAGCTGAGCGAGCGTCTCGAGAGCGTGCGCGCGAGTCGGGGCGCCGACGCCGCGGATAACCTCGAGCAGCTGGTGGGCCAGCGGATCGGCACGCTGCTCGAGGGTGGGATGCCCAGCATCGACGTGGCGACCATGCGCGCGATCGTGAACTACGTGGAGATCCCCGAGGAGGAGGATAACTCCACCGCTCTTGGCCGCGCCGTGCAGGGGGTGCGCGACAAGGCCGCCCAGCGCGGCAAGCGCATCATGAACTGAGCCGCCCTGTGGGTGCCCGCTGTGGGCGCCCTCATGGGCTGAGCCCGCCCGCCGGGGTTCGGTGGGCTCGTGGTCGAGTACTGGCGGCACAGCGATCTCTACGGCTATATCGCCGTACATCTCGCTCCTGCGCCCGTACTCGACGACCGGGTCCGGCACGTGTGGCCATCAGATCCGGTGAGTGTGGCCCTCAGGTCCGGTGCGTGTGGCTGTCAGGCCCGGCGCGTGTGGCCTTGGCGCCTGTGCTCGACGGTCAGGCCCGGCACGTGCGGCCTTGGCGCCCGTGCTCGACCATCAGGCCCGATTCCGCACGTCGCGTCCCGCCCGCTGACCCACCGGCCCCGCGCCCGTGACCACCGATGGTTTTGCTTATGTTCCGCATAAGCTAGCGTAGCCGCCATGATTCTGACCGGTCTCCTCCTCGGCGCCGTGCTCGGCTACGTGCTGCAGCGCTCGCGGTTCTGCGTCACCGGCGCGTTCCGCGACCTGTACATGACCCGCTCGATGCGCTACTTCACCCCCTTCCTCCTCGCCATCGCGATCCAGGCGATCGGCGTCGCCGCTCTCACCGGCGCAGGCGTCCTCGCCCCCGAGGCCGCCGGCTTCGCGCCGCTCGCCGTGATCGGCGGCGGCCTGCTGTTCGGCGTCGGCATCATCATGGCCGGCGGCTGCGCGACCGGCACCTACTACCGCGCCGGCGAGGGCCTCATCGGCTCCTGGGTGGCGCTGATCTTCTACGCCCTGCTCGCTGCGGTGATGAAGTACGGGCCGCTGGGCAGCTTCACCGAGGCCGCCCGCTCCCGCACTGTCGGCCACTCCACCATCCAGGAGACCCTGGGCGTGAGCGTCTGGGTGCCCACCATCCTGTTCTCCGCACTGGTCGCCGTGCTCGTGGTGCGCCAGGTGCGCAAGAGCGCGGGCCGCACAGTGGTGCGCCTGCCCGCCCGGCGCAGCGGCATCGGCCACTACCTCGCCGACGTGGCCTGGAACCCCTGGGTGGGCGGGATCCTGCTGGGCCTGCTCGCGATCGCCGCCTGGGTGCTCTCGACCGCCTCCGGGCGCAACGGCGGCCTGGGCATCACCACCCCGTCGGCCAAGATCGTGACCTTCCTGACCACCGGCGATGTCACCCTCGTGGACTGGTCGGTGATGCTCGTGCTCGGCATCCTCGTCGGCTCCTTCATCGCCGCGAAGCTCTCCGGCGAGTTCCGCTGGCGGGTGCCGGACGCGGCCACGATCCTGCGCAGCGCCGGCGGCGGCGTGACCATGGGCGTGGGCGCTGCGCTCGCCGGCGGCTGCACCATCGGCAACTCACTGGTGGAGACCAGCCTGTTCAGCTACCAGGGCTGGGTCTCCTTCGCCGCGATCATGCTCGGCACCTGGGCAGCGGCCTGGTTCTTCCTGGTGCGCCCGCAGAAGGCCGCCGCGAAGAACCGCCCCGCCCCCGCCCTCAGCCCGGCCGCCTGAGCGGCCGCACCCTCGACCCCACTTCCGGAAGGACCCTCATGCCTGCCTACACCCTCGAGACCAACGGCGCCGTGTGCCCGTTCCCGCTGATCGACGCGAAGAACGCGATGCAGCAGCTGAACACCGGCGATGACCTGATCATCGGATTCGACTGCACTCAGGCCACCGACTCCCTGCCCCAGTGGGCCGCCGACGACGGCCATGAGGTCGTCGCGTTCGACCGCACCGGTGAGGCGGGCTGGACGATCACCGTGCGCAAGGGGGCCTGACCCCGCTGAGGCGCCGCGGGCGGCCCGGGACCCTGCGAGGTCCC
>JAAZLF010000598.1 GCA_012799425.1 Actinomycetales bacterium
CGCTCCATGGCGCGATCCGGGTAGACGACATCCCGGTCCTCGACCCGGCTGCCGACGGCGACGAGATGGACACGCCGCACTCTCCGCCACGGCGGGTGGTGCTGGGCATGGGCGTCGCCGCGCCCGCCCCGCTGGACGTCACCGCCGGTGTGATCACCGAGCCGCCCTGGCTGCCCGGCTGGCACGGCGTCCCGATCGTCGCCGAGCTCGAGGCCGCCACCGGCCTGCCCGTGCTGCTGGACAAGGACACCAACGCGGCGCTGACCGGCGAGATCTGGGCCGGCCACCTCCCCGCCGAGGAGCCCGTGCTGTACCTCTACCTCAGTCACGGCGCCGGTTCCGCGATCAGCGCGGACGGCCGCGTGCACCGAGGGGGCAGCACCCAGGCCGGCGAGATCGGGCACCTGCCCCTAGGCATCGGGGGCGAGCAGTGCCGCTGCGGCCGCCACGGCTGCCTGAACCTCTTCACCGACGCCCGGCGCATGATCGAGCGCGCCACCATCGCGGGCACGGACGTCTGCCCCGATGACATCCCGGCCGCGGTGGAGCTGATCGCGGCGGCCGCCCAGCGCGGGGAGAGCGGCGCCCTCGAGGCCGTGCAGCGGCACCTGACCGCCGTGGTCGAGGCGCTCGACATCCTCGCGCGCATCCACGACCCGCAGCGGATCATCGTGGGCGGACCGATGCTGACGGCGCTGCGACCGCTGGCCGAGCCGTTGATCCGCGAGGGCACCGCCGGATGGCTCGAGGGCTCCGGCTGCACCCTGCACTTCTCCGAGCTCGGCAACGCCTCCGGTGCGATCGGCGCGGCCTGCCTCTTCCTCGAGGAGGAGCTCTCCCCGCGCGGCGGGCTGGGAGCCGGGACGAGGGTCGGGGCATGAGCGGCCGCGACACGCGCAGCACCCGCGCCGACGGGCCCACCCCCGCCTATGCTCCGCGACCGCGCCGGCACAGCACCTGGCTGGTCGAGGGGATCTGGCACCTCCACGCCGTGGTGCGGATCCAGCTGGTGTGGCTGGCGCTGACCCTCCTGGGGCTGGTCGTCGTCGGCATCGCCCCGGCCACCTGCGCCGCGGCCGAGGCGCTGCGAGCCGAGCGGCGCGGCGAGCTCACCCGTGCGCTGCCGCTGATGTGGCGGACCTACCGCCGCGAGCTGATCCCCGCTGGGATCCGGATGCTGCCGCTGCTGACGGTGCAGCTGCTCGCCCTGCTGATGCTCTGGCAGGCCGCGGCCGGGCTCAGCAGCAACCCCGCCATCATGGCGGTGCTCGGGACCCTGGGTGCGATCACCGCTGGCTGGGCGAGCGTCTCCCTCGCCGCGATCGCCGTCGCCCCGCGCGTGCGGGACCAGGACCTGCTGGTCACCTGGCGTCTGGCCCTGCTGATGCCCGGCGCCGTGCCGCTGCGGAGCCTCGCGCTGGCCGTGCTGCTGGCCGCCTGGACCCTGCTGTCCACCACGGTGTGGCCGCTGGGCCTGCTGCTCGGCGCCGGCCTCGCGATCGACCTCGCCGTCGGCCTGCTCAGCACCCGCATCTCCCTTCTGCTCGACGACCTCAGCGCCCACCGCCACGACCCGGCCCGGCACGCGGACCCGACCCGACGCACCGACCCGACCCGACGCACCGACCCGCCCCGCGCCCCGACCGACCCCGCCACCCCCTGACGACGTCACCCCCACGAAGGAGCACCCATGTTCTCGACCCTCTCGCCCGGCGCCCTCGGACTCGACCTCGACCACGCCCGCGCCGTCGACCTCGCCGCCGCCCACGGCTTCGGCGGCGTCGACCCCGACCTCGGCCACCTGCGCGCTCTGGGCCCCTCCGGCGCCGCCTAGCACGCCGCCGCCGTGCGTGAGAAGGGCCTGCAGTGGGGGATGGCCGGCCTGCCCGTCGCGCTCGACGCCCCTGCCGAGCAGTTCCGCCAGGCGCTGGTGGATCTGCCCGCCGATCTCGAGCTGCTCACCGCCGCGGGCATCACCCGTGTGGGCACCTGGATCCGCCCCATGCACCAGGAGCTCGACCACCGCCAGAACTGGCGCCTGCACCAGGGCCGCATCGCGCTGGTCGCCGCGCTGCTCGAGGATGCCGGCCTCCGACTCGGCCTGGAGTACATCGGTCCCAAGACCTTCTGGTCCACCGAGCGCTTCCCCTTCATCCACTCCCTGCGCGAGGCACGCGAGCTGATCGCCGAGACCGGCGCGAGGAACGTGGGCCTCATCCTGGACACCTACCACTGGCACACCGCCGCAGAGGATGCCGCCGCGCTGGAGGGCCTGACCGACGCCGACATCGTCTCCGTCGACCTCAACGACGCCCGCGCGGACCGCGAGCTCGACGAGCAGCAGGACCTCGACCGCCGCCTGCCCTTCGACACCGGCGTCATCGATCTCGACGGCTTCCTGCGCGCCATCACGGTCGCCGGCTACACCGGCCCGGTGAAGATCGAACCGTTCATGGCCTCCCTCGCCGAGCGGCCCGTCAACGAGGTGCTCACCCAGATCTCCGGGCTCCTGGACCGGGCGATCACCGCCGGGGCCGACGCCGCCGGGCAGCGCTGAGCCGCCCCGCCCGCCCGCGCAGCAGGTCCGCTGCCGGTCCTGCTCCTCGGCCTCGCTCCCAGGTCGCTCCCGTGCGGGCCCGCACGCGGACCGCCCCGCCGGACCGCCGAACGCGCTGATAGGTTCCACGACCATGTCCGACCTCGCCGCGCTGATCCCTGCCCTGAGCCCCACCGCCTGGTTCCTGGTCACCCTCGGCGCCCTGATCGTCGGCTTCTCCAAGACCGCCCTGCCCGGTGCCGGGACCATCGCCGTGGGCCTGTTCGCCCTGGCCATGCCCGCGAAGGAATCCACCGCCGCGCTCCTGCTGCTGCTGATCGTGGGCGACATGACCGCGCTGTGGGTCTACCGGCGGGAACCAGACTGGCGCACCCTGATCCGGCTGCTGCCCAGCGCCATGATCGGCGTGGTGATCGGCGTGTTCTACTTCGCCCGCGTGGACGGCGACGGGGTGCGCCTGACCATCGGCGTGATCCTGCTGGTGCTGGTGACC
>JAAZLF010000059.1 GCA_012799425.1 Actinomycetales bacterium
CCGGGCCGCGGCGGTCGCCATCTCGGGCACCCCTTCGCCATCGGCGGCGATGTGCCGCGACTCGATGCCGGTGCGCTGCCGGATCCATTCGTCGCTGGTCTCGACCAGCTGCTCGAGGTCGTGGTTGGTCATGACCTTCTCGGGGCGGTGGTGCCCGGTCCCGATGATCCGGGAGCCCTGCGCGAGGGCGTGGGAGGCGAGCGGACGGGACGAGGCGGTCATGCGGTGCTCCTGACGTGGGGTGATCCCGCGATCCTAGGTCAGGCGGTGACGCTCAGGCTGGATCGGGAATCGGCGCCGCGCCGCACATGGATCTGCTCGGCGATCTGTGCCTTCATGTCGCCGACGTGGCTGACGATCCCGATCACGCGGCCGCTCTCGGCCAGGCGCCCGATCTCGCGGACCACGGTCTCGAGGGTCTCGGGGTCCAGGGAGCCGAAGCCCTCGTCGATGAAGAGGGTCTCCATCTGCACTCCCCCGGCCTCGCCCATGACGATGTCGGCCAGGCCGAGCGCGAGGGCGAGGGAGACGAAGAAGGTCTCGCCGCCGGAGAGGGTCTCGGGCACGCGCACCTGGTCGGTGCGACGGTCCAGGACCAGCAGGTCCAGGCCGGTCCTCTTCGCGCCGCGGGCGCCGGTGTCGCGCAGCAGCTCGAGGTCGGAGCCGGAGAACAGGGCCAGGCGGGCGTTGGCCGCCTCGATCACGGCGTCGAGCCGCCACATCAGCACGTAGGTGGACAGCTGCACCCGCTCCCCGTCGCTCGAGCGGCCGGTGGCGAGGTCGGCGACGCGCACCACCACCCCGGCATCCTCGCTCACGCTGCGCACCTGGGCCGACGCGGTCTCCAGCGCCGTGAGCGCGGCAGTGCTGCGCTCGGCGACGGCTCGGTGCTGAGCGGCATTCCCTGCGGCGTCGCGGGCCGCGGTCTGTGCGGCGGCGAGCTTCTCCGTGGCGGCGGCCAGGACAGCCTGCGCCTGCTCGCGCGCTTCGTCGGTCGCGGCCGTCTCTGCGATGCCGTCCTCGGCCATGCCGTCGGCGAGCCGGGACTCGTCGACGGCGCGGGTCTGGACGAGCTTCTGCAGCCGGGTGCGCTCCTCGGCGGCGAGCACTGCGGCACGGGCCGCGTCAGCGCTCGCGAACCCACTGGTGGACAGGGAGGCCTCGGCCTCCTGGGCGAGCTCGACGGCACGCCGCTCTTCCTCGGTGCGGGTGCGCAGCGCCTCGCGCAGGGCGGTCGCGGCGCGGGCGCGGGCGCTGTGGGCATGACGCTTGGCGGCGATGGAATCGTCCTCGCCGCGGGCCGCGGAGACCTTGACCCGATCAGCGTCGAGGGCCTCGGCGGCGGCGGTGATCGCGGTGCTCTCGCGCTCGACGGCGAGGGCATCGGCCTCCTTGCGGCGGGTGAGCTTCTCGGTCTCCTCGTCGAAGGCGGTCAGCGCCCTCTCGAGCTCGGCGGCCCGCTTCTCGGCGCTGCGTGCGGTCTCGACCTGTGCCGTGGCGGTGTCGAGGGCGGTCTGCGCGGTCTCGGGGGTGAGGTCCCCGGCGGCCTCGCGGAGACGGGTGAGCTCCTGACCGGTGAGGGCGTGCTCCTGCTCGGCGCGGGCGTGGGCGGCCTCGGCGGTCTGGCGCTCCTTCTCGGCGGCCTCGACCTGCGCGGGGCTGACGGCGTCCTCAGCGGCGCCGGCCGGCTGGGGGTGCTCGACGGCGCCGCAGACGGGGCAGGCGTCACCGTCGCTGAGGTCGACTGCGAGCTCCGCGGCGATCCCGGCGAAGCGTCGGCGGCGCAGCTCTGCCTCGTCCTCGGCGCGCTTCCGGGCGGTGCGCAGGGCGGCCGCGGCCCGGTCATGGGCGGTGGCGACCTTCTTCTCCTGGGCGATGGCGGCGGTCGTGGCCCGCTGCCGCTCTTCCGCCGTGCGCAGGGCGAGGCGTGCGTCCGCGAGGGAGGCGGCATCCTTGCGGGCCGTGTCCCGTGCGGTGACCTGCTCGGCGCGGTGGGCGGGCCGCGTCTCGAGCTGCTCGGCGAGCGCGCTCAGTGCGGCCGTGGCGGCGGTGAGCTGTTCGCGCCTCTTTGCGAGCTTCTGCTCCCGAGCGGGCAGCGCCGTCTCGAGAGCGGCGAGGTCCTTGAGGGAGCCCGCCGCGGAGGTCGCCTCGTCGGCCGCAGCCACCAGCTCCTCGTCGGCCCTCTCGCTCTCCAGCAGGCCCACCAGTGCGCGGTGCTGCGGGCGTGTGGTGCTCGCGAGGTGCGCGAGCGCCTCGACGGCGGCGGCGACCCGGGTGGAGGCGGCGTCTCGGCGGCGCAGCACCTCGACGATGGGGCGTGCGGACTCGTCGTGCTGCAGCGAGGTCCGGGCGGTCTCGAGGGCGGGCGCGTCCTTCTTGAGCCGCTCGGCGAGGGCGTCGAGCTCGCGGCGGCGGTCGATGCGCCGACGGGCGGTGGTGGCGTTCTCGGCGGCGGTGCGGGCG
>JAAZLF010000599.1 GCA_012799425.1 Actinomycetales bacterium
AGCCTGAGAACAGCGTGGCGTACCACTCGGGGAAGGCCGCGAACAGCAGGGCACCGCCGGTGATCACCCAGACCTCGTTGCCGTCCCAGACGGGGCCGATGGTGCGCAGCACGGTGCCGCGCGTTCCCGGGCCTCGCTTCCAGGAGGTGGCGACGTTCATCTGCACGCCGAAGTCGAAGCCCTCGAGCACGAAGTAGCCCAGGAAGAAGAAGGCGATGATGAAGAACCACAGGGTCTGGAGGACCGTGGGGTCGAGCATGGCATCCATGATCTGGTCTGGTCCTTGTCTCAGTAGTCGAAGGAGAGGGTCGGGGTGTCGGGCTCGCCGGTGTCCGGATCACGCTTCGCGAGCGGCGCGCCCTTCAGGGCCGCCTTGCGCATCATCTGGAACCAGATCACCGCGAGCACCCCGTACACCAGCGTGAAGGCCACCAGCGAGGTCAGCACCATCCAGCCCGGGTTCGCCGAGACACCCTGCATCGTCATCAGCCGCACAGTCGGGTCCAGCGGGTTGGGGTGGACCACCCAGGGCTGGCGGCCGATCTCGGTGAACACCCAGCCTGCGGAGTTGGCGAGGAACGGCATCGGGATGGACAGCACCGCGAACCACTGGAAGGCCCTCGACCCGGTGGTGCGCGCCTTCTCGCCCTTCCCACGGGTGGCCCACAGCGCCCAGAGGGCGAGCACGCCGCTGAAGGCCGCCAGGCCCATCATCAGACGGAAGGACCAGTAGGTCACGAACAGGTTCGGCCGGTAGTCGACCTCGACCTCCTCGCCCTGGATGTTCACGGCGGTCTCGCCGAACTGCTCCTTGTACTGAGCGTTCAGATCATCCACGCCCTGGAGCTCGGCATGGGGGTCGTTGGTCGCCAGGATCGAGGTGACGTAGGGGATCTCGATCAGATGGGTCACGCCGTCGCAGTCCTCGCTGAAGGCGTTCGGCCCGCCCACGGTGAGGATCGAGAAGGGGACCTCGCTGGAGGTCTCGCAATGCGCCTCGGCGGAGGCCATCTTCATCGGCTGCTGCTCGAACATGAGCTTCGCCTGCACATCGCCCGAGATCGCCAGCACCACGGCGGAGAGGAACATCGCCACCACGCCGAAGCGCACCGTGGGGCGGTACAGGTCGCGTGCGGCATGGTGCTGCGCCTGGCCCTCCTCGGTCTCCAGACCCAGCGCCCGAGCGCGGCGGTGGTGACGCACCATGTGCCAGGAGGCCACGCCCGTCAGGAACGCGCCCGCGACCAGCCAGGCTCCCGAGACCACGTGCGGGAAGGCGGCCATCGCGGTGACGTTCGTGAGCACTGCCAGGATCGAGCCCTGCGAAGGATCGAGCTCGGCACGTCCGCTCTCGGGGTTCAGCATCGCGCCGACGGGATGCTGCATGAACGAGTTCGCGGCGATGATGAAATAGGCCGACAGAGTGGTGCCGATCGCCACCGCCCAGATCGTCAGCAGGTGGATCTTCTCGGGCATCTTCCCCCAGCCGAAGATCCACAGGCCCAGGAACACCGACTCCAGGAAGAACGCCGCCAGGCCCTCGAGGGCCAGCGGGGCGCCGAACACGTCGCCCACGTAGCGCGCATACTCCGACCAGTTCATCCCGAACTGGAACTCCTGGACGATCCCGGTCGCGATGCCGATCCCGAAGTTCACGATCAGCATCGAGCCGAAGAACTTCGTCATCCGCGTCCAGGCGTCCTTGCGCACAGGATCCTTCGAGAACACCGCCCGGGTGTGCATGATCGCCACGAGGAGCGAGAGCCCGATGGTGAGCGGCACGAAGATGAAGTGGTACACGGTGGTGATGCCGAACTGCCACCGGGCGAGGTCGAGGGCTTCCATGGATCCTTCCGGGAGGACGA
>JAAZLF010000600.1 GCA_012799425.1 Actinomycetales bacterium
CAGTTCACCCGGGACAACAAGATGCTCGGCACCTTCGAGCTGACCGGCATCGCCCCGGCTCCCCGCGGCATCCCGCAGGTCGAGGTCACCTTCGACATCGACTCCAACGGCATCGTGCACGTGACCGCGAAGGATCGCGGCACCGGCAACGAGCAGTCCATCCAGATCACCGGTGGCTCGGCCCTGTCCGAGGAGGACATCGACCGCATGGTGAAGGACGCCGAGGCGCACGCCGCCGAGGACGAGGAGCGTCGCAAGAACGCCGATGCCCGCAACACCCTCGAGCAGCTCGTCTACCAGGGCGAGAAGCTGCTGAAGGACAACGAGGAGAAGATTGCCGACGGCGACAAGACCAAGGCCGAGGACGCCATCAAGGAGGCCAAGGACGAGCTGGCCAAGGAGGACGCCTCGACCGAGGACCTCGAGGCCAAGCGCGACGCCCTGAACGAGGCCCTGCAGGCCGTGGGCACCGCGATCTACTCGCAGGCCGAGGGCGCCGAAGGCGCTGAGGGCACCGAGGGTGCCGAGCAGTCGTCGGACGGTGACGACGTGGTCGACGCCGAGATCGTGGATGAGGACGAGGAGAACAAGTGATGACTGAGGACCGGAGCACTCCTGACGACGCGGAGCGTCCCGAGGGCGAGCCGAGGTTCTCCTTCACCGACAAGCGCAAGGTGAACCCCGAGGACGGTTCGATCCGCCCCTCGGGGGACACCCCGGCGGCGGAGGGCCAGGGCTCGGATGAGCCCGTCGACCCGATCGATGCCGAGGCGGCGCAGCTCTTCGAGCAGGCGGCGCAGGACGGCAGCGAGTCGGTCCCGGCCGACGCCGGCCGCGTCGCGGAGCTGGAGGGCCAGGTCGCGGCCCTGACCGAGGAGCTCAAGCGCGAGCAGGCCGAGTACGTCAACTCCCGTCGGCGTATCGAGGGCGCGGCCGAGGTGAGCAAGGAGGCGGCAGTGGCCCGCGTCCTGGGCTCGCTGATCGGTGTCCTTGACGACGTGGAGCTGGGCCGCCAGCACGGCGACATCGCCGAGGGCACCCCGTTCCACTCGATCGCCCAGAAGCTCGAGGAGGTGCTCGGCTCCCACGGGCTGAAGCGCTTCGGCGCGGTCGGCGAGGAGTTCGACCCGAACCTCCACGAGGCGCTCATGCACGAGGACGCCGACGATGCCGAGACGGCGACGATCTCGCTCGTCATGCAGCCCGGCTATCAGATGCACGACCGCATCCTGCGACCCGCGAGGGTCGGCACGCGTGGTCCCGCCTGATCGACGTGCTGTGAGCTCGCGAGCGGCAGGAGATCAGGCAGAAGTCCGCGCCTGATCGACCGATGACGCGGTGCGGGGCCCGTCGGCCCCCGGCCGGCAGGCCCCGCACCCGTCCACGAAGAACGACACGAAGAAGCACCTGTACCTCCCGGAAGGAGACGCGCATGTCCCAACAGGACTGGCTGGACAAGGACTTCTACGCGGTCCTCGGCGTCTCCAAGGACGCGAGCGCGCAGGAGATCAAGAAGGCCTACCGCACGCAGGCCCGCAAGTACCACCCCGATCATCACCCCGATGACCCCGCGGCCGAAGAGAAGTTCAAGGAGATCGGCGAGGCCTACTCGGTCCTGACCGATGACGAGCAGCGCCAGCAGTACGACGCGATCCGGGCGATGGGCTCCGGCGGCGCGCGCTTCTCCGCCGGCCAGGGCGGCCCCGGCGGCGCCGGATTCGAGGACATCTTCTCCTCGATGTTCGGCGGCGGCCAGCCCGGCGCTCGCCCCGCCCCCGGCGGCGGAGCAGGAAGCCCTGACATCGACGACCTGCTGAAGATGTTCGGCGGTCAGGGGGGCGGCTTCGGCGGTGCCCCCTCCGGCTTCCAGGGCGGCTACGGAGGCCCCCCGGCCAAGGGCGCCGACACCTCCGCCCGCACCCGCATCAGCTTCCGCGACGCGGCGCTGGGCACCGAGATCCGCCTGAACGTCGATGGCCGCAGCGTCACCACCCGCATTCCCGCGGGAGTGCACGACGGGCAGAAGATCCGCCTGCGCGGAAAGGGCCGCTCCGGACCCGGCGGGGCCGGGGACCTGATGCTGACCCTCGATGTCGAGGAGCATCCTGTGTGGAGCGCCGACGGCGCGAACCTGCGCATCACCGTGCCGGTCTCCTTCGACGAGGCCGTGCTCGGCTCCACTGTGGCGGTCCCGCTGCTGGACGGCGACACCGTCTCGGTGAAGATCCCGCCGGGCACCCCGTCCGGCCGTACCCTGAGGGTGCGCGGCAAGGGACTGGTCACCAAGAAGAAGACCGGTGATCTCCACGTCACGGTGCAGGTCGCTGTCCCCACCCACGTCGAGGGCGCGGCGAAGAAGGCCGTCGAGGACCTGCGCGAGGCGCTGGCTGACGAGGACCCCCGTGCCGGCCTCGGCGAGGCCGCCGCCCGCTGACCGGGGCGACCCGCCCCACGCACTGCCGACCCAGGAAGGAGCACCCCGATGGCGCAGCCGCACCGCGTCGATGACCGCGCCCCGGTCTTCGTGATCTCGGTAGCGGCGGAGCTGTCCGGGATGCACCCGCAGACCCTGCGCCAGTACGACCGCCTCGGCCTGGTGATCCCGCAGCGCACGAGGGGACGCGGCCG
>JAAZLF010000601.1 GCA_012799425.1 Actinomycetales bacterium
ATCATCGTCATCGACTTCATCGACATGGTGCTCGAGTCCAACCGCGACCTCGTGCTGCGGCGCCTGGTCGAGTGCCTGGGCCGTGACCGCACCAAGCACCAGGTCGCCGAGGTCACCTCTCTGGGCCTGGTCCAGATGACCCGCAAGCGCGTCGGCCAGGGGCTGGTCGAGACGTTCTCCACCACCTGCGAGCACTGCAGCGGCCGCGGGCTCGTGGTGGACGTCGACGGCACCCACAGCCACGGCGGCGGGAACGGCGGAGGCAACGGCGGGGACGACTCCTCGAAGTCCTCGCGTCGACGCGGACGGCGCTCGCGCAACGGCTCCAAGGGCGAGGATGAGAGCTCGGACAGCGGTGCCGAGGAGGCGCAGGCCGACGTGCACCGCCTGGAGGACGACGCCGACAGCCGTGCGCTGGCCCGAGCGACCATCGCCTCCATCGCCGCGGCGTCCGGGGCGAGCGCGCAGCCCGAGGCCGCCGTCGATGGCGACGGCGAGGTCGTCACGGGGGAACCGGCTGAGGCCGACTCCGCGGCCCCGTCGGCGAGCGAGGAGCAGGACTCCTCTGCCCAGGGGTGACGCGTTCCACAGGGTGTGACCGCGTTCTCGCAGGTCGGGCCGTGTCTGATGGTTGACCGGCCCGTCTCGGGATCGTAAGCTGTTCCCTGGCGCAAAACGTGCCGCAGTCGTGATTCCGGTGGGCATCGCGCGACCGCATCTCCCGCTTGACCCTGCTGGTGCAGGTCCTCAGGCCCGGTTGACGGTCGCAGGTCCGCGGTGACACCCGGCAGGAAGCATGACTCGAAGAGCAATCCGATTCACAAGATGGAGCAGTGACGTGGTGTACGCAATCGTCCGCGCAGGCGGTCGTCAGGAGAAGGTGTCGGTCGGTGACACCATCGTGATCAACCGCGTGGCAGGCGAGGCGGGCGACACCGTCGATCTCGCTCCCGTCCTGCTGGTTGACGGTGACAAGATCACCTCCGCCCAGAACGAGCTTGCCAAGGTGAAGGTCACCGCCGAGAAGGTCGAGGACCTCCGCGGCGAGAAGATCCGGATCCTCCGCTACAAGAACAAGACCGGTTACAAGAAGCGCCAGGGCCACCGCCAGGAGCTGACCCGGCTGAAGATCACGGGCATCGCCTGAGCGATCCCTCGACCAGACAAGGATTGATCCCAGATGGCATCTAAGAAGGGCGTCAGCTCCTCCAAGAACGGGCGCGACTCCAACGCCCAGCGCCTCGGCGTCAAGCGCTTCGGCGGCCAGATCGTCGGGGCGGGCGAGATCCTCGTCCGCCAGCGCGGCACCAAGATCCACCCCGGTGACGGCGTGGGTCGCGGCAACGACGACACGCTGTTCGCGCTCACCGCGGGCACCGTGGAGTTCGGTCGCAAGCGCGATCGCAGCGTGGTCAGCGTCGTCGAGACGGTCTGAGCACCAGCCCCGGTCCACCGGGGCGCACAGCTTCCTTCGAGGGGCGGAGCCGACGCTCCGCCCCTCGATGCTTTTCCCCACCATCATCGGAGTGCACCCATGGCCACATTCGTCGACCGCGTCCAGCTGCAGGTCGTCGGAGGAGCGGGCGGAAATGGCGCCGCCTCCATCCGACGCGAGAAGTTCAAGCCCCTGGCCGGGCCGGATGGTGCCAACGGAGGGCGCGGCGGCGACGTGATCCTCGAGGTCGACGCATCGACCACGACGCTGCTCGAGTACCACCACAAGCCCCATCAGAAGGCCACCAGCGGCGGGTTCGGCAAGGGGGACCTCCGCCACGGCGCCGGTGGGGAGGACCTCGTGCTCTCCGTTCCGGACGGCACAGTCGTCACCGACCAGGACGGCGCCGTGCTGGCCGACCTCATCGGGATCGGCACCCGCTTCGTCGCCGCCCGCGGCGGCAGCGGCGGGCTCGGCAACGCCGCGCTGGCCAACGCCAAGCGCAAGGCCCCCGGCTTCGCGCTGCTCGGCGAGCCCGGGCAGGAGCGCACGCTCGTGCTCGAGCTGAAGACCGTCGCGGACGTCGCCCTCGTGGGCTACCCCAGCGCCGGCAAATCCTCCCTCATCGCCGCGATGAGCGCCGCCCGCCCGAAGATCGCCGACTACCCGTTCACCACATTGGTGCCGAACCTCGGCGTGGTCGAGGCGGGCCAGTACCGCTACACGATCGCGGATGTGCCCGGACTGATCCCCGGCGCCAGCCAGGGCAAGGGTCTGGGACTGGACTTCCTGCGCCATATCGAACGCTGCCATGTGCTGGTCCACGTGCTCGACGCCGCCGCGCTGGAGTCGGACCGCGACCCCGTGGGCGACCTCGCCATCATCGAGCACGAGCTGGCCACCTATGCGGCCGGTCTCGATGAGGGGGCGGGCACCCGGGTGCCGTTGATGGAGCGACCCACCGTGATCGTGCTGAACAAGACCGACCTGCCCGACGGTGCCGACATGGCGGACATGGTCCGCGCCCAGCTCGGGGAGCGCGAGGTGCCGATCCTCGACGTCTCCGCCGTCTCCCACAAGGGGCTGCGAGAGCTCTCGTTCACGCTCGGCGAGCTCGTCGAGCAGGCCCGCGCAGAGCTGCCTGCGCCGGAGCCGGCCCCGATCGTGCTGACCCCCAAGGCGGTCGACGAGAAGGGCTTCGAGGTCATCATCGAGCAGTACGACGGCGACAACGCCTTCCGCGTCAAGGGCGACAAGCCCGAGCGCTGGGTCCAGCAGACCGACTTCGCCAACGACGAGGCCGTGGGCTACCTCGCCGACCGGCTCGCGCGCCTCGGTGTCGAGGACCAGCTGTTCGCCGCAGGTGCCGTCGCCGGCTCGACCGTGCTGATCGGCGTCGGCGCCGACGCGGTCGTCTTCGACTGGGAGCCGACGATGGTCGGCGGCGCCGAGATGCTGGGCCGACGCGGCACCGACGACCGCTTCGAGGACCACAGCCGCCCCACCCGCGAGCAGAAGCGTGAGCAGCAGCGCACCCGCACCCAGCAGCGGATGGACCGGATCGCGGCGATGGAGGCCGAGCGCCGGGCCGGGCACTGGACGGACCCCTCCTCGCAGGGCGGGGAGCGGTGAGCACGGCGGAGCTGCGCCAGCCCGATCGGATCACCTCTCGTGAGTCCCTCGGCGCGGCGCGCCGCATCGTCGTCAAGATCGGCTCCTCGAGCCTCACTGATGAGCGCGGCAGGCTCTCCGAGCGCCGGATCGAGCAGATCGCGGACACCGCCGCGTCCCTGGCCGGCCGCGGCACCGACCTCGTGATCGTCTCCTCCGGAGCGATCGCCGCAGCCTTGGGCCCGCTGGGGCTGCCCGAGCGACCCACTGAGGTCCA
>JAAZLF010000602.1 GCA_012799425.1 Actinomycetales bacterium
AGCGCGGCCTGGTGCCAGCGCGGCCCGTACTCTCCGCCGCCGCGGATGTTGGCCAGCACGTAGGTGCCGCCCCGTTCGAGCCATGTCTTCCCGACCGCCCCGAGGTAGGAGGGGGTCAGGGAGATCTCGAAGCCGCCATAGCCGAACAGCAGCGTGGGGCGCGGCCCCTCCTGGCCCGGCGCGTCCAGGCGGGAGATCTCGAAGTAGGGGATGCGCGTGCCGTCGTCGCTGGTCGCGAAGTGCTGGCTGACGTCGAGGCCCTCGGCATCGAATCGAGCGGGGGCTGCCTTGACCAGCTCGAGCTCGCCGGCCTCTCCCCCGCCGGCGACCTCTGACAGATCACCCAGGAGCAGCCGGGTGGGCTCGATGAAGTCGGTGACGGTCACCCACACCTCGTCGCTGTCGTCGGCGTCCACTGCGGAGACCCCGATCGCGCCGCGCAGCTCCGGGTAGAGGTCGCGCCGCACCCACTGCCCGTGCTCGTCACGGGTGTGCACCTCGAGCCGGTGCACGACGTCCTCGAGGATCGAGAGCACCACGGCGGTGCGGGTGATCGTCATGTCCGCGAGCGAGGTGGTCTCGGTGGGTTCGAACAACATGTGCAGCTCGGGCTCGCCGTCCAGGAAGCGCGCGAAGTCGCCGACCACCAGGGAGCCGGCCGGGTACCTCGCCTCGGCGATCTCCCAGTCGCTGCGGGGGCTGAAGATGCCCAGGTCCCGGTGGGCGGTCGCGTCGAGGTCCGCGGGCACCTCGAGCGTGGTCAGCACCGGCGGCTGCTGCGAGCGGTCGACGAGGTGGAGGGTGTTGTCGTAGAAGGCGTGCGCCTCGACCACCCAGTCCCGCTCCCATCCGGGGGTGGAGTCGTGGGCGGCGAACACGGCCATGTCCGAGGTCGGGATCTCGTGCACGAGCTCGGCCTGCGCGAGCTCGGTGCCGCGGCGCCAGATCCTCGCCTGACGTGCGTAGCCGGAGCTGGTCATCGTGCCCTCGCCGAAATCGGTCGTGGCCCAGACGGTGTCCACGTCGATCCAGCTCAGGGAGCCCTTGGCCTCCGGGCGCTCGAATCCGCCGTCGGCTGCGGGCACGAAGGAGAGGGTCTCGAGGTCGAACTCACGGGTGACGTCGGCGTCGGCCCCGCCGTGGGAGAGGTCGATCAGGGCGTGCCGGTAGGGCTCCCCCTCTGCCAGCCCCTCCGGGCGCAGCAGTCGGGCACCGTGCCACACCCAGTCCTCGCCCTCGGTCTCGTTGAGGGCATCGATGTCCAGCAGCACCTCCCACTCAGGCTCCTCGGTGCGGTAGGACTCCAGCGTGGTGCGACGCCACAGGCCGCGCTCGTGCTCGGCATCGGTCCAGAAGTTGTAGAGGAACTCGCCGCGCTTGACCACGCCCGGGATCCGATCCTTGGCATCGAGGATCTCGCGGATCTCGTGCTGCAGCGTCCCCGCCAGCGGCCTCCCCGAATCGTCCCGGGGGTCGACCGCCCGGTCGAGCTCCTCCTCCGCCGCGGCGTTGCGCTCGCGCACCCAGGCCAGGGCGTCCTCCCCGGTGACCTCCTCGAGCCACTGGTGGGGGTCGGTGCTGCCGTCCGGGGCGGGCAGCTGGGGTGCGCGCGGATCCTGCGTGGCGGCGTCGGTCATCGGGTCTCCTCGGTGAAGGCGGTGAGGTCGTTCAGGGCGGCCTCCTCCCCAGCCTAAGGGCGCGGATGCGGCGCCGCCCGCGAAGTCACGCACGCACCTGCCGCATGGAACACTGACCGCATGCGACGCCGTCATCTGCTAGCCCTCGCACCTGCTGCGGCGCTCGCCGCCTGCACCGCCGAGGAGCCCGGGACGGGCCCCGGCCCGAGCGG
>JAAZLF010000603.1 GCA_012799425.1 Actinomycetales bacterium
ACGTCCTCCCGCACCACCAGCAGGTTACCCTCACGGTCCACGAGGGCGGCGGCGTGCGCCCCGCCGGTGCGGGCGAAGACGGGCTGCTGCTCGGTGAGGGCGCGGGCGGCCGCGAGGATCACGCGCGGCTCGATGCTCCAGCCGCGGTCCAGTGTGAAGCGGCCCTTGCGCCGCACCGCGTCGATGCTCTCGCTTCCGCACACCCCGCAGGCGGAGCTGGTGGTGAAGTTCTTCGTGACCAGCGGCAGCAGCTGCGGCCGCGAGGTCGTGAAGTCCATGACGTTGTAGGTGTTCTGTGCGAAGCCGGTGCCGTCGTCGACCACCGCACCGTCGCAGTACCGGGCCTCGGAGATGTCCTCGCGGTGGCGGATGATCCCCTCGCTGTGCAGGAACCCGTGGATCAGCTCGAGGTCATGGCCGGGGGTGCGCATGGTCAGCGAGAGCTGCTGGCCGTTCAGGCGGATGTCCAGCGGCTCCTCGACGGCGACGTAATCGCTCTTGCGGCCGGCGTACAGCCTGCCCTCGCGCACCCTGACGGTGCGGATGCGCGTCCTGTCCGTGACCCTGCCCATCCCTCGAGGGTAGTCCGCTCACCTGCGGCGCGGTCGTGCGGGAGCCGTGCGCGAGTCGAGCGGGAGCCGTGCGGGAGAGGGCCTGTGCCTCACGCCCCTCCCTCGGCAAGGGCGCGTGCTACCTCGAGCTGCTCCTCCCAGCCGCGGAGGTTCTCCTCGTAGTTGCGACGGCGCACTGCCTCATCGAGGCCGAGCTTGGCGAAGCCGCGTTCGCGCACCGTGAGCCGCACCAGGTTCCTCTTCTCCGTGCCCGCCGGGTCGATCACGAACTCGACGGTGTTGTTCGGGGCGTCGGAGATCTCGCCGAGACCGCCGCCCAGCCAGCGGAAGAAGATCCGGTAGGGCGCCTCATGCGCCTCGATGGCGAGCTGGAACCTTCCGTGCACCGGGTCGATGACCTCTGTGACCGGTCCGTGCCGGACGATCTCGTGCTCGCGGTACTCGCCGTCGTTGATGAACCACCCCGGTTCGCGGATCACCGCGAACACCCGCTCGGCGCTCGCGGCGATCATCACGCTGCGCACGATCTCGTCGGGCACCGGGGCTCCTGCGGGGAGGACGGATTCATCAGCCATGACTGTGCTCCTCAGCTCGCTGGGCGGCCTCCTCGCCGCCTGGGGGAATCCTGACAGACTTCCCTCCCCCTGGCGACCTCCGAGGGCCGGTCAGGGCTTGGTGACCGCCGCGGCCAGCAGGTTCAGGGACTCCTCGAGATCCTTCTCGGGGATCGCGGGGAAGCCGACCTGCTCGAGCAGCTTCTGGTCGGTCACGTCGGACCAGTCGTAGGTCAGCGAGACCTCGGTGGAGTCCGCGCCCTGGGGCTTCAGCTCGTAGAGCCACTCCCAGCCCAGCGGCCCCTCCGGGGCGGCGCCGTCCTGCTCCGGGGCGGGCTTCCAGGCGATCATCTTGTTCTCGTCGTAGGCGGTGACGAAGTTGTGGATGCGGTAGTCGCCTCCCATCGCCTCGCGGTGCATGTTCATCACGAACTTCTGGCCGCTGGCGGTGATCCGCTCGCTGTCGTCAGCGGCGCGGACGGTGTCGGACCCGTCGAACTCATGGTGTCGCGCCGGGAGCGTGAGCACCTCGAAGACGTCCTTCGCGGGGACGTCGAGGATGCGGGAGACGGTCAGGTGCGTCTGGTTGCTGTTCATCCCTCCACCCTGCCGCAGAGGCGCGGTGCTGTCACGCTCCGACCGACCGCCCGTTCGGCGGCTCCGGCCGTATCCTCGGGATCTCGTCCGGCACGGCAGGGAGGAAGCTGACCATGGGGACCGATGCACGGGGCACGGGCCCCTCGCCGAACCTCGCGCAGCTGGAGGCGCTGATCGCGATCGTCGATCACGGCTCCTTCACCGCTGCGGCCGAGGCGCTGCGCATCTCCCAGCCCTCCCTCTCGCGACGCATCCGGTCCCTCGAGGACTCCCTCGGTGCGCGCCTGTTCCTGCCCGTGGGCCGGGGGATGGAGCTCACGGGCACGGGGCGGAGCATCGTCGCCTCCGGGCGGCGGGTGCTCGGGGAGATGAGCTCGCTGCGGGCGATGGCCGCCTCGGCGCGAGAGCTCGAGACCGGGAGGCTGCGGCTGACAGGTCTGCCGTCGCTCGTCTCGACCGTGCTGACCGACCTGGTCGGGAGCTTCCATCGGGAGCATCCGGGGGTGCGGATCGAGATCTTCACCGTGGAGGACGCCGAGCAGCTGATCGAGGCGATACGCGTGGGCCGGGCGGATGCCGCCGCGGGAGTCATCGGCCAGGTGCCCGACGACCTGGCGGCGCTGCCCCTTCCCTCCCAGGAGTTCGCGGCCGTGCTGCCCGATGCCGCAGGGTCCGCCCCCGCCGAGGCGACGGCCTGCCTGAGTGCTCAGCACCTGGAGGAGCGGACCCTGGTGACCCTGCCGCCCGGCACCTCCATCCGGCGACTCACCGACTCGGTCTACCGCTCCTTCGGGAGGGAACCGGCACGGATCATCACGACCACGCAGCGTGACAGCCTGGTCCCGCTGAGCGTGGCCGTCGAGGGCATCACCGTGGTGCCCGATGTGCTCGCGCGCACCGCCCCGGCGCTCGGGGGACGCAGGCTGTCCCTGCACGCCCCCGTGCAGCGCCCCATCGGGATCATCCACCGCCATGACGAGCTCCAGAGCCCTGCCCTGCGCAGATTCCTCGCCCTGGCTCGCCCTCCGCACCCAGCGTGACCAGGCAGACATCTCGACATCTCGACATCTCGACATCTCGACATCACCGCATCGTGGCGGCACCGTATAGCCGCACCGCATGGGTTCGTCGGCCGAGGCTATTGGAGTGCGGCGCCGTGTTCGTGGTCCAGTGGCCTGCTCACACCACCGACGAACCCTGGAGGACGCCTCATGCCCGTCGGCCGGAGCAGACCGCCGCACCCGCCCCGCCCGCAGGCCCGGCACCGGCGCCGCGGCGCCGGCATGCCCGGGCTCCGACGCCCCGGGGCTCTCGCGGCGGCCCTGCTCGCCGTGGTGCTCGGTCTGGGCGCCCTCGGCGCTCTCGGAACGGTCTCGCACCTGAGCGGCAACGTGACGACGGCGCCGCTGCGTGCGGAGGGGTCGGGCGGGCCGCGGTCGGGGGATGGCGCCGACCTCAACATCCTCCTGCTGGGTTCGGACAGCCGGGATCTCGGCGAGCGCTCCTACGGCGAGCCCGACGGCTCGCGCCGCAGCGATGCGATGGTGCTGGCCCACCTCTCCGCGGCGAACGACCGGATCGACGTGGTCCAGCTGCCCCGAGACACGCTGATGACGCTCCCGGCCTGCGAGGACACCGGCAGCGGCCGCTCCTTGGGTGGTCGCGGGATGCTGAACTCGGCGCTGAACCACGGCGCCTCCTGTTCCGTCGCCGCGGTGGAGGAGCTGACCGGGGTCCGGGTCGATCATTTCGTGGAGCTCGACTTCGAGGGCTTCATCGACATCGTCGACGCCCTGGGCGGGCTGCCGGTCTGCCTGGATTCGGCGCTGGAGGACCCTCACGCGGATCTCGACCTCCCGGCCGGACCGCAGACCGTGGACGGCACCGACGCGCTCGCTCTGGCCCGCACCCGTCACGCGGTGGGCGACGGCAGCGACATCGCCCGTCTCGACCATCAGCAGATGGTGATGTCCGCCCTGGTGCAGGAGGCCACAGGCAGCCATCTGCTGTCCCGGCCCGACAGGCTCTACTCCTTCCTGGAGGCCACCACCTCGGCGCTCACGGTCGATCCGGGCCTGAGCTCGCTGACGGACATGAGCGCGCTGGGGCGCCGCGCCGCCCAGGTGCCGGCCGAGGACATCACCTTCATGACGATGCCGTGGGAGCCTGCGCCCTCCGACCCGAATCGGGTGGTGCCCGCACCCGAGGCCTCGGAGGTGTTCGGGAAGCTGGCCTCGGATGCTCCGCTCACCGCGCCTGCAGCGCCACAGGCCCCGTCACCGCCGCAGGCGCCGTCGCGCGGCGAGCCCTCGGAGG
>JAAZLF010000604.1 GCA_012799425.1 Actinomycetales bacterium
CCTCGCCCCCGGGGTAGCCGCTGGGGCTCGGGTTCTGCGACTGGTTCTGCGCCCGGTTCTGGGCTTCCTTCGCCTTCTGCTCGGCGTGATGGCGGGCCTGGTCGGCGCGGCGCTGCTCCTCCTCGAGGCGCTCCCGCTGCGCTTCGTGCCGGTCGGAGGCGTCCTGGTCGGCCTTCCCGGCGCTCTCGGATTCTCCGGCGGCCTGGGCCTGCAGCATCGCATTGCGGATCTCGTCGCCCATGGAGCCGACGGTGCCGGGGTTCGAGGGCAGGTACAGCACGTTGGAGCGGCCGTTGCGGGCCACGTCCTGCATGGTGTCGAAGTACTGCGTCATGAGCAGCAGCTGCTCGGCGGAGTTCTCGATGCCCACCTTGCGCAGCATCTCGTACTGCTCGGCGATGCCCATGGCGATGGCCTTGCGCTGCGCGGCCACGCCCTCACCCTGCAGGCGCTTGGACTCGGCCTCGGCCTCGGCCTGGGTGACGCGCTTGATCTTGTCGGCCTCGGCCAGGGACTGGGCGGCCACCCGGTCGCGCTGGGCGGCGTTGATGGAGTTCATCGAGTCGCGCACGCGCTGGTCCGGGGAGATGTCCTGGACCAGGGTGTTGATGATGTTGAAGCCGAACTCCTGCATGCGCTGCGAGAGCGTGTTCTCGACGCTGCGGGCGATGTCGTCCTTCGACTCGAAGGCCTGGTCCAGCTCGAGGCCGGAGAGCGCCGAGCGGACGGTGTCGAACACGTAGGAGCGGATCTGCGCCTCGGGGTTCGACAGCTTGTAGTACGCGTCGACGACCTGCTCCTCGCGGATGCGGTACTGGACCGCGACGGGCACGGTGACGAACACGTTGTCCTTGGTCTTGGACTCGATGTTCACCTCCAGCTGCTGCACGCGCAGGGAGACGGGCTTGGTGGTGTTGTCGATGAAGGGGGTCTTGAAGTTCAGACCGGCGTGCGCAACGCGCCTGAACTTGCCGAAGCGCTCGACGATCACGGCTTCCTGCGTGTGCACGGTGAACATCAGCGAGGTGCGCAGGCCGCCGAACAGCAGCGCGGCCACGATCACCAGGAAGATCAACAGGCCGAGGCCCAGGACGAGGAAGAGGACTACGCCTTCCATGGGGTCACCTTTCGGGTAGGCGGGTGCTGTGACCCACGCTACCAACCGCTGGGCGCGGCGCGGTTCAGCGCAGGCCCAGCTCCGTCTCGATGCGCCGTGCGATTCGTGCCGGAGGCACCGGCGGGGCGTAGCGGCGCAGCACGCGGCCCTCGCCGTCGATCAGGAACTTGGTGAAGTTCCAGGCGATGCGGCCGCCGATCACGCCGGCCTTCTGGGTGCACATCCATTGCCACAGAGGATGAGCCGTCGGCCCGTTGACGTCGACCTTCGAGAACAGCGGGAAGGTCACCTCGTAGCTCGAGGTGCAGATCTCCCGGACCTCCTCGTCGCTGCCGGGCTCCTGCCGGAACTGGTCGGAGGGGAATCCGAGCACCGTGAACCCGTGGCCGCTGAAGCGGTCGTGCAGCTCCTGCAGGGCGGTCAGCTGCGGGGTGAAGGCGCACTCCGTGGCCGTGTTGACCACGAGCACGAGCCGCCCGCGGTACTCGTCCATGTCCCGCTGGGCGCCGTCGATCGTCGTCGCACGGAAGTCGTGGAAGCTGATGCCGGTCCCGGCCTGGTCGTCCATGGTCCCCTTGCGCGTGTCGGAACGTGATGTGCGCCTCCATCCTAGATCCGGACCCTGATCGGTGGCCGGGACCGCGGGGTCAGGAGAGGAACGCGTCGACCTCGGCGCGGGTGGGGGCGCTCTCGGTGCCCCGACGGGTGACGGCGATCGCGGCGGCGGCGTTGGCGCGCGTGGCGGCGGACTCCCAGTCCGCGCCGAGGGCGCGCTCCGCCAGCAGCACCCCGGTGTGGGTGTCGCCGGCCCCGTTGGTGTCGATAGCCGTCTGCGGGAACGCGGGGATCTGGGTGCCGCGGCCGTGATGGAACACCACGCAGCCGTGCTCGCCGTCCCGCACCACCACCACGGCACCGGGCCCGAGCCGCCGCCGGATCCACTCGGGGACGTCCTCGAGCGCATCGAGCTGGGTGAGGGCCCTCGCCTCATCGGCGTTGGAGGTCCACACGGTGGTGCGCGCGAGCACCCGGTTCTGCACCTCGGGCGGGAACGTGGCGAAGGGGTCGCCCGGATCGAGCACCACGTCCACGCCGTCGGGCAGTGCTTCGAGGAACTCCAGCAACGGCTCCCGGGTGGGCTCGAAGAGGCTGTAGCCGGAGACGCACACCAGGTCGCCGGGCTCCGGTGCGAGGGTTGCCAGCGACTGCGCGGTGATCTGTCGCTCCGCGCCGTACACCGTGAGGAACGTCCGTTCGGCCGACGGTTCGAGCAGCACTGTGCAGTAGCCGGAGTCGAGATCGGGGCGCGGGGCGTCCGAGAGCGCCACTCCGTCGCGTCCCAGCGCCTCCCGGATCTTGTCGCCGTGAGGGCCGGTGCCGTGCGCACCGCCGTGCACGGCGGTGGCCCCGGTGCGGGCAGCGGCGATCAGCGTGGTCACGGCGCCGCCGGCGTACCAGGTCTCGCTGCGGGCGTTGGCGTTCCCGCCGCGCGGAGGCAGCTCGTCGATCTCCAGGATCACGTCGACGAGAGCCTGGGCGGTGTGGAGCACTCGGGGCATGGGCACGAGTGTAGGTGGCAGGATCAGGGGATGGCCCCCACCTCCGCCGCCCCGCGCCGCCGGGCGCCCCTGATCGTCCTGATCGCCGCGATCGCGGTCGCCGCCCTGGTGGTGGGCGGTCTGCTGTGGCGCGACCGCTTCGGCGACGGGCAGGAGGAGGCCGAGGCGCTCGCCGCCGACCTCGCCCGCGCGGAGGCGCCTGAGCATCAGGAGGTGCTCGGGCCGCTGATCGAGGCCACAGGCGCCGCTCCGCAGGTCGAGGTCGCCGATCCCGGGACCGCCGAGGACGGGGCGCGCACCGTCACCCTCGCCTGGACCTGGACGCTCCCCGATGAGGCCGGGACCTGGGAGTACACGACCGAAGCTGCTCTCGAGCGCGGCGAGGACGGCTGGGCCGCGCAGCTCGCGCCCGAGGCCTACGCCCCCGATCTCGCCGAGGGCGAGCACCTGGATCTCAGGACCCTCGACCCAGCGCTGGGATCGATCACCGACCGCGACGGCGCCATGCTCTACGGCGAGCACGACGTGAAGGTGCTCGGCCTGGACAAGACACAGATCGAGGAGGCCGAGCAGGAGGACGCCGCCCGCGAGCTCGCCGGACTGCTGGGCACCGATGCGGACCGGTACGCGCAGAGCGTCGCCGACCACGGCCCCGAGGCGTTCGTGCCCGCGCTGACCATCCGTGTCGATGACGAGCACGAGTACCCGCTCGCGGACGCCGCGCAGATCACCGGCTTCCTCGCCTCCGAGCAGACCCGCCCCCTCGCCGTCGAGCGCGACTACGCCCCCGGAGTGCTCGGCTCGCTGCGGGAGGCCAGCGGCGAGGACGTCGAGAACTCCGACGGCGAGATCGAGGCCGGGGACCTGGTCGCGTCCGGAGGCGTGGTCGCCGCGGAGCACGACGCCCTGGTGGGCACGGAGGGTGTCGAGGTGCTCGCCGTGCACGGGGAGTCCGACGAGAAGCGCTCCCTGCACACCGTGGATCCGGTCGACGGCACCGCCGTCACCACCACCCTCGACGGCGACCTGCAGCAGCTCGCGACCGCCGCGATCGCCGACGAGGACTCCCCGTCGGCCGTGATCGCCCTGCA
>JAAZLF010000605.1 GCA_012799425.1 Actinomycetales bacterium
GACCTAGCGTGGTGCTCGCGCCTCCTCCCGAGAAGCTCGGGGGTCGAGGCCGGGCAGGCCCCGAGTCGGCAGGGGAGAGCGGACTCGGAAGCAGGGCGGTGAGCCGAGCTCACCGCCCTGTGCCCGCCGCTCCTGCTCCGCCGGCCCTGCTCCTCGGGCACTGCTCTGTCTGCGCTGCTCTCGGCCCTGCTCTGTCGGCCCTGCGATCCCTCGTGCTCAGCCCATGAGCCACTCCACACCCCCTAATGGTTGAAGTTTCTACCAATGAGGGGGATGATCGGGTCATCACCAGTCGCTCGAAAGGATCGCCATGACCTCCTCACCCCTCACCGCGCCCGCCGCAGCGGATGAGCAGCATCTCTCCGGCGACCTCGCCATGGATGCCGTCACCCTGCGGGTCGGCGACCTCGAGCTGATGAGCTCCTACTACGAGAACGCCCTCGCATTGACCCCCATCGAGGAGAAGGCCCGCGCGGGCGGCGAGGTCCACCGCGTCCTCGGCCGCGGCGGCGTTCCCTTCGTGCGACTCGTGGCCACCCCCGGCCTGCCCGCCGTGGACCCCGGCCAGGCCGGCCTGTTCCACACCGCCTTCCTCTTCGAGGACCAGGCCGCGCTCGCCGGCACCGTGCTGCGCGCCGCCCAGGACCCCCGCTCCCGCTTCGTCGGCACCGGCGACCACCTCGTCTCGGAGGCCTTCTACTTCGCCGATCCCGAGGGCAACGGCATCGAGCTCTACTGGGACCGCCCTCGTGACCAGTGGCAGTGGAACAACGGCGAGGTCGCCATGGACTCGTTGTTCATCGACCCGAACAAGTACCTCGGCCAGCACCTCACCGAGGCGGTCCAGGCCGATCCCGGCATCAGGCCCGGCATCGTCGGTCACGTGCACCTCCAGGTCGGGAACGTGGACGTCGCACGGCAGTTCTACATCGACACCCTCGGCTTCGAGGTCACCGCCGGCAACCACCCCGGTGCCGTGTTCGCCGCCGCCGGCGGGTACCACCACCACGTCGCCATGAACACCTGGAACAGCCGCGACGCCGGCCCCCGCGCCGCCGGCCTGGGCCTGGCCGACGTCGCGATCACCCTGCCCGCGCGCGAGGACCTCGATGCGCTCACCGCGCGTCTGACCAGGGCCGGGCTGAGCTTCACCGACGACGGCCGCTCCGTTGCCGTCGAGGACCCGTGGGGCACCCCGGTCACCCTCAGCCTCCCGGGCACCAGCACCGAGGAGCTGCTGGCCCGCTGACCTGGATCTCGGCACGACGCGAGCCCGGGTGCACCCCATCGGTGCGCCCGGGCTCGTGCCGTGCGTGCGGAGGCGGGGTGCCTCCGGCGAGGGTCAGTCGCAGGCGCCGTCCGTCGTGCAGGTGGTGCCGCCCTCGAACGTGCCGCCCAGCAGGGAGGTGAGCGAGGTCAGCGGGGCGGGGGAGCCATCCTGCGCAGCGCTCGCCGGTGCAGCCGATGCCGCATCCGTCGCCGTGCCGCCGGCCGCTGCGGTGCTGCTCGCCGCGGTGCTGTCCGTGCGTGCCCCGGACTCGACGGCCCCGTCGGCCGCGCCGTGGAGCTCGCCGCTCATGC
>JAAZLF010000606.1 GCA_012799425.1 Actinomycetales bacterium
CGCTGCCCTCGGCGATGATGCGCCGCTACCCCAACGAGCTCTCGGGCGGTCAGCGCCAGCGCATCGCCATCGCCCGCGCTCTGGCGCTGGATCCCGAGGTGGTGATCTGCGACGAGGCCGTCTCGGCGCTGGACGTGCTGGTCCAGGCCCAGGTGCTCGAGCTGCTCAACGACCTGCAGGCCGAGCTGGGGCTGTCCTACCTCTTCATCACCCATGACCTCGCCGTGGTCCGCCAGATCGCGGACAGCACCGTGGTGATGGAGAAGGGGAAGGTCGTCGAGCAGGGCACCACCGACGAGGTGTTCCACTCCCCGCAGCAGGACTACACCAAGCGCCTGCTCGCCGCGATCCCCGGCGGCTCCATCCCTCTCGCAGGTTCGGAGACCATCGACATCACGGCGCCCGAAGGTCCGATGGATGAGGACCAGCACCACGGAAACGACGCCGGACCGGAGGACGACGGGCCGATCGATCCGTTCGCGAGTGCCGGCCACCTCTGAGCCGACATCGAGAGGACAACAGGGGCCGCGAGTGTTTCGCGCCGCAGCGCGTCGAAAGTCTCACCGTTTACGTCTTGGTAGGGGGCTCTGGCGGATAGACCACCTGGGCTATGGAGCGGGTCGCATGCGCCGTGCGACCGGGCGCTGCGCGGTCCTCAATCCGGCGCGTTCCCCGGAACGAGCACCTGCGTATGACCACCCAGCACCGTGCTGATCTGCGCGATATCGCCATCACCGGTAGGTCCTCGCTGATCGCCGCCTTACTCACATAGCACAACACCTTTGGTCACCACGAAGACCACGACGAGTGGCCAATAGATTCGGGAGGAGCAGGGGTGCGAGAAGGGCAGTGCCTTCCTCGCCAAGGGGACGGCCGGGTCCTAATCGGAGTGGATGTGCGCGCGGAGATCGTACCGGCATTTCCCTCGACCCCAGCTCGTGTTCTAGCTACGTCAACAATATTCTCAGGTAGCGATTGGCTCTATGGCAGCTGCTTCCGAACTTTATTCGAGAGAAGTGTTAGCGATGTTTTGCGAGGCCAAGGTGCGTCGTTCCCCGAATTGAAGCGCCAGGGCCGCGGTGGAAGTTATACCGGTGGCGTCTTCTGTTTTGTTTCTATACGAATCAAGGCGCTGGGGGCCTCGGCTTCAGGGGTCAACTTTGGTATATGCGCTTGCCTGAGAAGTCGCCCCAACCTGGCGCCTATTGCCAGCTAGCCTCGATGTTTCATCGGGGTCGTGAACGGCATGGGTCGGCGTCGTCGCCGGTGTTCGGCTGCTGATTCTGGCTTCTGGGTGTGACAGTTCGTCGCAGTGCCCGTTGCGGGCGGTCGGGTTCCACTGCCGAGCGGGTGTTGCACGGGTCGTTGGGGCGGGTGGTCTCACCAGCTCAGGTCTGCGCGACGGCGGTGCGGAGCCGGTTGAGACCGGTCAAGATGGTCAGCGCTTCGGGGGCGTGTTCGGCAAGGTGTAGGACCCGTTGACGGCTGCGGCGGACCAGGGTCGCGGGAATCTCGAAGAGCCTTGCGCGAAGCCGTTTGGGCTCCCACTTCCGGGCATCGTGGCTGGTCAGTGCGATGGTCTGCATCCAGGCGATCAAGTCACCGGCGAGTTGAACGATCTGGCACCAGATCTGATTCTGCGTGAAGCCCTGCAACGGGAATTTCAGCAGCCCCATGTCCTTGGCGCCCCGGATCCGGTCCTCGCAGCGAGCCCGACGACGGTGACGCAGCTCCAGGACGGGCAGCTGGCCGCGTGGGGTGTTGGTCGCGAACGCGGTCACCCGCATCCCCTCGTGGTCGGTGATCCGCAGCTGTGCGCCGGGGTGGGGTCGTTCCTTCCGCACGATCACCCGCATGCCCTCGGGCCAGCCGGCGAGGTCCAGCAGCCCGGTCAGCTCCGCCACCCATGCCCCCTCGCGGATCCCGTCATCTGTGGTCTCGTAAGCGGGCGTCCAGGCTTTCGCCTCATCGAGACGTGTCAGCAGGCCAGGAGTGTTCGTGGGGAGGGTGAATCCGGCCGAGTAGGCCAGACGCTGCTTGGTCAGCCACTTCAGGAAGTCCTTGGTGCCGCCGGCCCCGTCGGCGCGGATCAGGACCTTCTTCGTCCCCCGCCCACCCCGACCCAGCAGGCCCTCGGGGAGCTGGGCGAGGGCCTGACGGGTCACAGCGATGTGATCAGCGGCCGTGTTGGAGCCGGCGTTGCCGGGCCGGAGCTGGAGCGCCAGCGGCTCCCCGGTCCCTTCACTGCCGTGATCGAGGAAGGCGCAGAGGGGGTGGTAGCCGAAGCCGCGCTTGAACGTCGGCGCGGCCTGCTCCTTCTCGCTATGGACGTTGACCAGGGTGGCGTCCAGGTCGATGACCAGAGGATTCTTCGCACTCGCCCTTGCGGCCGGAGAGTACTCCCCGGCAAGGGCCCAGGCCCGTTCCC
>JAAZLF010000607.1 GCA_012799425.1 Actinomycetales bacterium
CACCGGACTCGCTGGTGACCCCCAGCCGGTCCAGCCCCTGGGGCCATTGCTTGCGAGCCTCGACGGGAACACCCACCCGGTCCAGCACCTTGGCCACGGCCGCCCGCGAGGCGCCCTCGGTGCCGCTGCCGCTCGTGTGCCCGGCGGCCGGAACCGGATACCAGGGCCCGGCGCACACGTCGCAGCGGCCACAGGGTGCGGCGGTGTCGTCGTCGAGCTGGCGGGCGAGGAACAGCATCCGGCACTGCTGCGGATCACCGCCCTGCAGGCGCTCGTACTCGAGCATCGCCTGCTGCTCCTCCCGCCGCGCTCGGGCGACCTGCTCGTAGCGCGGGGCGTCGTACGTCCACGGCACGCCGGTGGAGACCCAGCCGCCTTTGACGCCCTGCACCGCCCCGTCGACCGCGAGCACCTTCAGCAGCAGGTCGAGCGCGGTGCGCCGCACGTCCACGCGTGCCTCGAGCGCAGCGGTGCTCAGCGGGCGGTCGGATTCTGCCAGCGCCGTGAGCACGCTTGCGGCGCTCTCCTGCGAAGGCATCGAGGCCGTTGCGAAGTACTCCCAGATCGCGCGGTCCTCCCGGCCAGGCAGCAGCAGCACGTCCGCGGTGTCGGTCGCGCGTCCCGCGCGTCCCACCTGCTGGTAATAGGCGACCGGGGAGCTGGGGGCGCCGAGGTGGACCACGAAGCCCAGGTCCGGCTTGTCGAATCCCATGCCCAGAGCGCTCGTGGCCGCGAGCGCTTTGACGCGGTTGTCCTTCAGAGCCTGCTCGAGCTCGGCACGGTCCTCGGCATCGGTGCGTCCGGTGTAGGCGCGCACGGGCCGGTCCGGCCGATCCAGCAGATCCGCGAGATCCTCGGCCGCGGAGACGGTGAGGGTGTAGATGATGCCCGACCCGGGGAGCTGGTCGAGGTGCTCGACGAGGTAGGCGAGGCGGTCCCGGTCCTCGGGCAGCGACAGCGAACCCAGGCGCAGCGAGGCGCGGGTCAGGGAGCCGCGCAGGGTGAGCACCTCGGAATCTGCAGCGCTCCCCTCCGGGGCCTGGACGCCGAGCTGCTCGGCCACGTCGGCCACCACGCGCGAGTTCGCGGTCGCCGTGGTCGCCAGCACCGGCACCTCGGGCCCGAGCTGTGCCACCAGGTCCCGCAGCCGGCGGTAGTCGGGGCGGAAGTCGTGACCCCAGTCGGAGATGCAGTGCGCCTCATCGATGACCAGCAGGCCACAGCGTTCCACGAGTGCGGGAAGCTGCTCCTCGCGGAATCTCGGGTTGACCAGTCGCTCCGGGGAGACCAGCAGCACATCCAGCTGATCAGCGGCCAGCGCCTGCTCGATGTCGGACCATTCCGTGGGGTTCGCGGAGCTGATCGCCTCGGCACGCACCCCGGCCCGGCGCGCCGCGGCGACCTGGTCGCGCATCAGCGCGATCAGCGGGGAGACGATCAGCGCCGGGCCCGCGCCTCGGCGACGCTGAAGCAGGGCCGACAGGAAGTACACCGCGGATTTGCCCCAGCCGGTGCGCTGGACCACGAGCACCCGTCGCCGGTCCTCGACCAGGGCGGAGATCGCCTCGAACTGGCCGTCGTGGAAGTCGGCGTCCTCGCGGCCGGTCAGCGCCCGCAGCGCGTCTCGGGCCTCCTCGCGCAGCGAGGAGGGGACGGGCGGATCAGGGGTCTCGATGCCGGCGCTCATGCCCCCAGTGTGGCAAGCCCGCATGACGAACGAGCCATCGGCCGGCTATGCGGTGCTGTGCTCAGTCCTCGGGGGTGCTCGGCGAGGACGCGGAACTCTCCCGCTCGAGCCTGCGCAGCCGCTCCGAGGTCGACTCGCCGTCCCGCAGCGGATCGTCCTTCGTGGCCAGCGCGCGGCGCATCTTCGCCTCGAGCTCCTGGGCCTCGCGGAGCACGGGGTCGTCGGAGCGCTCCTCTCCGTCCTCAGGATCGTGGGCGTGGTAATCGATGTTCGGGTCGACGGACATGTCGAGGTCCCTTCGTGGTCCGGTGGAGAGCGAAGTCTAGCGAGGAACGGCCAGTGGGCGGCACCTGCCTCCCTGCGGCCTCGGTAGGCTCGGAGGGTGACTCGACGCTCGAGAGGCTCCGCCTCGACCCCGACCCTCCGCCCGCTTCACGGGAGCCGC
>JAAZLF010000608.1 GCA_012799425.1 Actinomycetales bacterium
GCCGCCCGTCGGTCGGCCCCCACCGACGTTCCGGCGGCTCCCGCCGCGCGTGAGCCTCGTGCCGGTGCCTCTCCCCCGGGAGAGTCCCGCACCCGCCACCAAGGAATCTACGAGGCTCCGTGCGGGAGCGCGATGGGGTGAACTGCCTGTGCAGAAGTCCCCGGGGAGAAGTACCCATTGCGCTCCGGCACTCGCGAGGCTGGCACGGCCCCCTTGGTCTCGTCCGACGCGGGAACTAGACACCACACCCCGTCGCGCCGTCCGTGGAGGCCGCGCACCGGGACGAGGACACTCCGCTCCACGGCCACCGAGGAGCCTGTGCGTCCGCTCGTGATCACGCAGAACATGACCGTCGACGGTTCGATCGAGATGCTCGACGACTGGTTCGACCGGGGCTGGCAGCGCTCCACCGTGATCAGCGGCGACCCCGTCGAGGCGGTGCGCAGCCCGAAGCAGAGCCAGGGGGCGGAGATCTCCGTCGTCCGCACCGTCGCAGCCACGACGGCTGAGGCATCAGCCGCTCGGCTCGGCGCGGCGTGTGAGGCGCGAGGCCAGCAGCGGGAACACGAGCACCGTGAGCGCCCCGCCGGTGACCATCACGGAGGCGGTGGTGACCGAGATCAGGCCCGAGGTCGAGGCGATCTGGGTGACCGCCACGATGATCGGCAGCCCGGTCGCGGCGTACAGGCCGAGCGCCACCTTCTCCCGACGCGTCTCCAGGCCCGAGCCGGTGGGAGTCCACAGCTCGCGCGCGATCACCGGGAGCCCCCGCACCACCGCGATCATCGCGACGAACCCGAGCAGCAGCGGCCAGGCATCGAGCACGGCGACCACGTCGATGCTCATGCCGCTGGTGAGGAAGAAGACCGGGATCAGCATGCCGAACCCCAGCACCTCCACCTTGTGCATGATCTCCTCGACGTGCTCCGGCGCGCCGCCGCGCAGCGCGGCGTGCAGCAGCAGACCGGCGGCGAACGCCCCGAGGGCCACGTCGAGCTCGAGCACCGCCGTCAGCAGCATCAGCGAGATCATCACCCACACGGTGATCCGCACGATGGTCTGCATCGTCGAGTCGGAGGCGGCGGCGAAGGCCCGGCCCAGCAGCGGCACCCGGCGGAAGATCCGGGCGGGGACGGCCACGATCACCACTGCCAGCACCGCGAACAGCACCAGCACTGCCGCCGCCTGCACGGTGGCGCGCGTGGTCAGCAGCAAAGACATCGCGATCACGGGCAGCAGTTCACCGTAGGCGCCGTGGATCATGGTCGCCCTGCCCAGCGGGGCGCCGAGGACACCGGAGTCCTTGAGGATCGGCAGCAGGGTGCCCAGGGCCGTGGAGGTCGCGGCGATGCCCAGCACGGCGGCGACCTGCCAGTCGCCCCCGGTGATCGCCAGCCCGGCACCCACGCCCAGACCCATGCACAGCAGCCACGTCAAGGCGGTGCTGCGCCCCGCGCGGCTGCGCATGTCCGAGGTGTTCACCTCGAAGCCGGCCAGCAGGAACAGGAACCCGAGCCCGAGCTCCCGCAGGAAGTCGACGGCCTCGGTGGCGTGGGCGAGGCCCAGCATGTTCGGGCCGATCACGATGCCCAGCACCAGCAGCCACACCACGTCCGGGATGATGCGGCGCGTCGTCAGCGCGAGCACCGGTGCCAGCACCGCCGCAGCGGCGATCCACCACATCGACTGCAGGTTCTCGAGCAGGATCGTCGACTCGTGCATGCGCGAAGACTACGTGCCGCCGTGGAGTGCTGCCACGAAGTTCGAGGAGGCGAAGCGGAGAGTTGGATACGGTGAGGCATGTTCGTCTCCGAGCATCTCCGACGCCGACCCGCGGCTGATGTCCTTCTGCGCCGAGCACGGCATCACCGTCGATGGCCTCGTCCGTCCTCCCGTCACCGAGGCGAACACGGAGATCGTCGGTGCCATCAGCAGCATCCGCCCGAAGCGGTCGGTGAGCAGATGCGCTGTGGCGCCGGGGATGATGAGCATCGCCACGACCAGCACCACGCCGGGCAGCACCGCATGCGAGACGGTGTCGCCCATCAGCGACCAGCCCACCAGACGGCACCGGGGGAACGGAGCGGCGCGCCTCGTCGCAGGGCACGGGATCGCTCCGTCGGGCCGGCGGCGCGCCCCGTCAGTGCTGCCCGGCGTCGGAGCGCAGGGCGAAGGTGCCCTGGGCGCGGCGGCGGCCCTGGACGGGGTGGTCGGGGACCACGCCCTCGAGGAAGCGGTAGCCGGTGCGGGTGTAGGCAGCTCGCAGGTCACCCCCGTCGGCCGCGGCGCTGAGCGAGC
>JAAZLF010000609.1 GCA_012799425.1 Actinomycetales bacterium
TGCAGGGCACCGCCGCGGTGGGCGGCCTGGGCGCCCTCGCCGCCTGCGGGCAGCAGTCCTCCGACGAGCAGGCCAGCCAGGCCGCCGAGGAGAACGAGCAGGCCGCCGAGGAAGCCACGGAGCTGCCGAACACCGGCTGGGAGCGTGCGGAGTACGACCAGGTCGAGGACGGCGGCACGCTGCGTCTGGGCGTGACCCAGATGCCCAACACGTGGAACTACTACCACACCAACGGCGCCCTGGCTGATCTCTCCGACATCCTCGACCCCATCTGGCCCGGCAGCTTTACCGCCGCCGAGGACGGCGAGGCGGTGCTGAACCCGGACACGATCGTCTCCGCCGAGATCACGAACGAGGATCCACAGATCGTCACGGTGAAGTACAACCCGGACGGCGTGTGGGAGGACGGCTCCCCCATCACGATCAAGGACTTCGCCGCCCAGTGGAAGGCCTGCAACGGCTCCGACGAGGCCTTCCAGGTCGCGAGCACCACCGGCTGGTCGGACATCGCCGATGTGCGCGAGACCGATGACGAGTTCACCGGCGAGATCGAGTACTCCTCGACCTTCCCGGACTGGATCCAGTACCTCTACCCGAGCCTGCCCGAGTCCATCTCCTCGGATCCGACGGAGTTCAACGAGGGCTACGTCACCACCCCGACCCCGTCGTACGGGCCGTTCAAGGTCGGCGACATCGACCAGACCGGTGAGGTCATCACCCTGGTGCGCAACGAGAACTGGTGGGGCCAGGCCCCGAAGCTCGAGACGATCATCTTCTCGGTGGTCAGCCAGGCACAGATGCCGTCCGCCTTCGCCAACGCGGAGATCGACTCGATCCGCATCGCCGACGGCGACACCTACTCGCAGGCCTCCAGCCGCTCGGACTCGGTCATCCAGAAGACGAATGGTGTCACCTGGACCCACGTCACGCTGAACGTCACCGGCGATGACAATCCCCTGGCGGACGTCACGGTGCGCGAGGCCGTGGCCCGCGCGATCAACCGCGATGCCGTGGGCCAGGCCGTGGTGGGCCCGCTCGAAGCTCCCGTGGTGCCGGTGGACAACTTCGTGTTCATGCCCGGTCAGGACGGCTACGAGGACTCCTTCGCGGCCGGCACGGACGGTCCGCTGGAGTACGACGCGGATGCTGCCGGGGCGCTGCTGGACGAGGCCGGCTGGGAGCTCAACGGGGATGTGCGTGAGAAGGACGGCGCGCAGCTGACCCTCTCGGTCACGGTCCCCGCGGACACCAAGTCGAACTCCGACCGCGCCCGCCAGATCCAGACCGACCTCAACGCGGTCGGCTTCGCCGTCGAGCTCGAGACCGTCCCCTCCGACGCGTACTTCGACGACTACGTCGACACCGGTGACTTCGAGATGGTGACCTTCTCGTGGCAGGGCACGCTCTTCCCGCAGCAGTCCTCCGCGAACCTGTTCTACCCGGCCACCTCCGGGCAGAACTACACCGGCCTGGATCTCGACTCCGAGCTCGAGGAGCTCGCCGGATCGATGCAGACCGAGCTCGATCCGGAGGCCCGCATGGCGGCCTCGAACAAGTTCTCCTCGATCGTCGCGGCGTCCTTCAGCGTGATCCCCTTCTACGCGACGCCGGAGATCTACGGCGTCTCCGAGGGCATCGTGAACTACGGCGCCTCCCTGTTCGAGACCATCGACTGGACCACCGTGGGCTTCAAGGCGGCCTGATACCGACCTCCTGACGGCGAAGAGCCCGGTCGCCCCTGCGGGGTGGCCGGGCGCTTCGCCGTCTGCGGTGCGCGTGGGCGCATCCTGGCAGCGATGCCGGAGGGGTCAGAGCGTGATGCGGGCGCCCGTGGCGAGCACGGCGACCAGGAGCACGGTGATCAGCTCGCCGTTGACGCGGCGCACGGGCGTCGCCTCTTCGGCTGCGGCGGCCCGGCTGCCGTGCCCGTGCGCGGCCTCCCAGCGCTCCCAGGCCTCGACGGCCGCATAGCTGGAGCTCTCGAGCTGGTCGCGGCGCAGGCGCTGCGCCCAGTCGGGTCGGTCGGTCGCGCCCCCGGAGCGGGCCCGGGGGTCCATGCGCGCCAGCCGCTCACGGGGCCGGTCGCGGCCCACTCCCGGGGCGTTCCAGGCGGTGATCGTCCGGCTGGGGGCGTCGTCGTCGGCGGGCATCAGCTCGAAGCGCAGCATCGCGCCGAGCCGCACGCGGTCGATCGAGGCCATCGGCAGGGTCCACGTCTCGAGCACGTTGCGCACCTGAATGGCGTCTTCGTGCACCACCACCCGCGGCGCCCATAGCAGGGCCCACACGACGGCGGAGACCGCCGCGGGCAGCACGGCGAAGCGCCAGCCCGCCGCGCCCAGCAGCCAGATCGACTCGAGCACGGTCGCAGCGCAGAGGAGCCACACGATCGCGCACAGCACGAGGGCTCCCCCGGGCCGGATCAGGGTGGAGCCGTCGTGCCTGCGGCGCAGGCCGATGCGTCCCAGGAGCTGTCGGGCCACGTCTCAGGCGCTCGTGACCTCGGTGACCTCGCCCGCGGCGATCCGCGCGTCCAGCGTGTCACGATCCAGGAAGATCCGCTCGCGGCCGCGCTCGATCACGGGGTCGGGGATCGGCACGGCGGAGAGCAGCGCCTGGGTGTACTCATGCTGCGGGTTGTCGAAGACCGCCTCGGTCCGGCCCGCCTCGACGATCCGTCCCTTGTACATCACAGCGATGCGGTCGGAGATGTTGCGGACCACGGAGAGATCGTGGGAGACGAAGAGGTAGCTCACCGCCAGGTCCCGCTTCAGCTCTTCGAGCAGGTGGAGCACCCCGGCCTGGATGGTCACGTCGAGCGCGGAGGTGGGCTCGTCCAGCACGATCAGCTTCGGCTCGCAGGACAGTGCGCGCGCCACGCCGATGCGCTGGCGCTGCCCGCCGGAGAACTCGTGCGGGAAGCGGTCCGCGTGCTCGGGCAGCAGGCCGACGGTGTCCAGCAGCCACTGGATCCGCTCGTCCATCTTCTGGGCCGAGTACCCCTGGACCCGCATCGGCTCGCGCAGCGTCTCCGAGATCGGCAGCCGTGGATCCAGGGAGGCCATGGGGTCCTGGAACACGATCGAGATGTCCGAGCGGAGCGTCTTGCGCTCCTGCTTGGTGAGCGTGGAGGTGTCCTTGCCGTTGAAGCGGATCTGGCCGCCCA
>JAAZLF010000610.1 GCA_012799425.1 Actinomycetales bacterium
CTCCATATGAGGGAGCTGCTCTACCGGGCTGAGCTACGAAGCGGTGCGCCGGCGGGGCCAGCTCCCACCAGCGTGGGGGTGGGTGGCTGGTGCTGTCGAGCGTTCTGTCATCGGCCGACGCAGAGCGTCGGGGAGGGTCGTCGGGGGCACCGGGGGTCGTCAGGGGTCACCGAGGGTCACCGGGGGCGTCTGGGCCATCGGGGCCATCGTGGGGCGTGCCGGCCCGGCGATCGTTCCTCCACAGGCCGTGGTAATCCACATTTCTGTGCAGGCGGTACGGCGAATGTCGTGAGCATGGTGGAAGAATTTCCTGCTCCCGCGAATGGTCCCTCCAGGATGTCCCTGGCCAGCGGGTTTTCTGAGGGCCTGGCGCGTCGCCGGCGACTTCTTCTCCCCGCACCGGGTTTTCCACATTCCCGCTCGAGCCTTTCGTTTGTCGGTGGTGGCCTGAATCATGGAGGCATGTTCTTCAACGCGCAGGCTCCTGCTCCGGCATCCGGTGATCCCCACCGGGCGCTGGTCGAGACCGTGCGCGCCGGGGGCCCACAGGCGCTCGCCGCGATGCTGGGCGACGGAGCGTTCACGCTGAAGGAGCTCGCGCTGCGTCCGCAGCAGATGTTCACTGCCGATGCCACGCTCGGCAGCGCCTACCGGGACGTCGTGGGCAGGATCCACGAGCTGCGCAGCGCCATGGACGCCCTCGAGGCGCGCGCGGTCACCGCCCTCGCGGAGTCGCTCACCCTCGACAAGCAGGCCGAGGTGCGAGCCCACACCGCCCACGAGGAGAGCGAAGTCCCACCCACGCGCACGCTCCTGCGCGAGGCCGCGAGCGAGGCGGCGCGAGAGGTCTCGATGCTGATCGGGAAGTCGCCCGCCGCGGCGGCTTACTCCCTCGCCTCGCAGCGCCGCCTGGTCTCGGACATGCCCGAGATGCTCACCGCGCTCGCCACCGCCCAGATCACCAGCACCGTCGCGCACGCCACCGCGCGCTCCTTCGCCCCGCTGTCGCCCGAACAGCGCCTCGAGGCGGACCGGGAGCTAGGCTGCCGCCTGCCCGGGCTCGACGCAGCTGGCGCCGAGACCTGGGACGATGCCACCGCCGCCGCGATCGCCGCCGCCGACCCCGGCGGGCAGGGACGTCGCCACCAGCACGCCCGGCAGGAACGCCACCTCACCGTGCGCCGCGGCCAGCACGGCATGGCCACCGTCTCCGCGCGCGTGAGCGCCCTCGACGCCGCGAAGATCAGGAAGCGTCTCTCCCTCGAGGCCGAGCGGCTGCGCGCCGCCGGCGATCGGCGAGGTCACCATGCGATCCAGGCGGACTCCTTCGTGGACACCCTGATCGGTCGTCAGGAAGGGATGGAGCCCACCACCCTCGACATCGGCGTCATCATCACCGACCGCGCGCTCTTGCATCCCGGCTCCGGAGACCTCGCCCAGATCGAGGGCTACGGCACCGTGCCCGCCGAAGCGCTGCGCGGTGAGCTGAGCGGGGTGCTCGCGGCACTCGTCGATGGCGCAGAGGAGGCGCTGGGGCCGGACGGCCCTGCTCTCCGAGCCGTGATGAGGCGCCTGTACACCCATCCGCTCACCCGTGAGCTGGTCGCGGTCGAGTCCCGCGCGCGAGCGTTCCCCGAGGCGCTGGCACGCTTCATCCGCTGGCGGGACCAGGTGTGCCGAGGCCCCTTCTGCGATGCCGCGATCCGACAGTCAGACCACATCCACCCGCACGCCGCGGGCGGCAGGACCTGCCTCGACAACGGTCAGGGCCTGTGCGCCCACTGCAACGGCAAGGAGCAGCAGACCCGCACGGTGCGCCGTGTCGGGAACTCGACGACGGACGGCCACACCGTCGAGTGGATCAGCCGCACCGGCACTCGCCGTACGACACGCCCGCGAGCCCTCACCGCCCCCGAGCCGCCACGCCGCTCGGGTGCGGAGGGACATGCACAGCGGCACCCACAGCAACACGCCCCGCCCCGGCGGAGGGCTTCACGCCGCAGCCGGCGCCGGTCGAGCTCACGAGGAGCCCCGGACACCCCAGTCTGACCTCCGATGACGGGTGGATGCTCCGCCCGGCCGCTCAGGGCAGCTCGAACTGCCGCCAGTCCTGCCCGTCCCAGGCCGCTGCGCCGCTCTCATGGTGCAGCGCGTACAGGACGCTCTCATCCGGTGACCAGCACATCCTGTCCAGACTGACGTCCTCGAGGAGCATCTGGTCACCGGTGGCGCGATCCCAGATCATCAGCTCGCCCTCACCGCTGTGGATCGCGACCCTGCTCCCGGAGCCGACGGCGAGCTCGGCGAACTGGGTGGAGGCGGTCACTGGGCCCTCGCTCATCGTGCCGTCAGGATCGATCACGGTCAGGGAGTCGGGTCCATGGGTGAGCGCCAGGAGTGACCCGTCGCCGCTGTGCCCGAGGCCGAAGACGATCCCGTGCACATCCCTCAGGACTGTGCGGCCGTCTCCTGAGGCCGGGTCCCAGAGCTCGGGCGGGTTGTCGGCATCGCCCTCGCCCCAGGTGGCGGTGGCGCCCACAGCGAGGACGCTGCCGTCCGGGGAGTAGGACACCCGAGCCTCGGAGCGGCGGCCGGGGGCGAGGATGTGGCCGGCGGCGCACTGCTGCCCGCTCATGTCCCACAGCCGGACCGTCCCGTCGGTGCTCGTGGAGGCCAGCTGCGTCCCCTCCGGGCTGTAGGCGACATCGAGGACGTTCGCGATCCTGCCCCGGGGGAGTTCATGGCCGATGAGGTTCCACTGGAGCTCGCCCTCGACATCGACGATCGTGATGTGCCGTCCGTCGGCGACCGCCAGACGGGTCCCGTCCGGATGCCAGGCGATCGCGCCCTGCGCCGGGGCGGAGATCCGCTGGATGACCTCGCCGCTGGCGGTGTCCCACAGGATCAGGCCGTAGGTGTCGGCCAGGTCCAGGGCCCAGCGGTCGTAGCTCTCGCACGCGGCGAGCAGGGTGCCGTCCGGAGACACCGCGAATCCGGAGGTGAGGAAGCGTCTGTCCGGGGACGGTTCGGTGACGCCGGCACGGACCCCGTCGGGGACCGTCTCGTGCACCTCGTCTGGGATCTCCTCGGACGGTGGCAGGCAGGACCCGGGCTCATGACGCCTCCCGAGGAATGGGATGCTGCCGCACCCCGGGAGCAGCAGCGCCGCAGACAGTGCCGAGGTGCCGAGCAGCCAGCGGCGGCGGGGGAAGGCGGTCATCGAAGCGGGATCTCCTTGTCGCTCAGCTCAGGAGACCGGCTGCGTGCCGTGCCAGAGCAGACGGAACCACACCTGGGACCCGCCCTCGAGCGTGTGGACGTCGAAGACGCCGGAACCCCGGGCGACCTGGACCTGCGCCTGGGACCGCTGACGGGCGGCCTCCAGCACGGTGTATTCGTCCTCGATGCGCAGCACCGGGTAGGGCGACTCCTCCGAGCCGTCGGCGCCCTCGTGGATGCTGCTCATCGCGAGCAGCGCGAACTTGCGCTCCCGTGCAGCGGCCTGCTCGTTCCCGAGGGCGGCATGGGCCCGGGAGAGGTGCATGTGCGCTGCGGGGCTCAGGAAGACGCCGGGCATCTGGGCCCAGAGCGCATCGACGATGCCCTGGTGATCCCCGGACTGCGCGAGCGGGGCCACTGCCGTGCCGATGGCCACGAGAGGGTCGTAGGTCGGGGCGCTCATGATGGCCCGGTGCAGGTCCCCCAGGTGCTCCGGGGTGGGGTCGAGGGCGTAGGCCTCCATGATGTCCGGGAAGGTCACTGCGTCACGTCCTGTTCGCGGTGGATTGATGGTCTCCGAGGCCGGCGGCCCCGATCCTACGAGGTGACCGTCACCTGGGCGTCCTCCTGGTACTGCTGGAGCTCCTCGAGGGTGATCTCGTCCGCGAAGTCGTCCCCGGTGTCGAAGGCGTCGTCCTCGAGCGGTTGTTCGCGGTACTCCCGGTACGCCTCGTGCCACGCATCGTGCTCGGACTGCGGGGCATCTGGGCTCGGCGGTGGCTCCGGGGGCGAGATGTAGTCGCTGTCGTTCTCGCGCCAGGCCTCGATCTCCTCCTGCGTGACGCCGTGATCCCGTTCGATGCGCTCGTACTCCTCGGCGCTGTCGTCCTCGCGCCAGAACTGCCATCCGGGGGTGCCGTCGGTCTGTTCGACCCACTGGTCCTGGGCGGCGTGGCGCGCCTCATGGGCGGCGGTGTTCAGCGCATCGGGATCCGTGGCGTGCTCGATGTCGATGACTATGTGCTCGCCGCGCCAGAAGCGGATGCCGCCGTGCTCGGTCCAGTATCCGGCCCATCCCTCGTCGCTGAGATCCTCGAAGTGGACGTCGAGTCCCGGATGGCCCTGGCGCTCGAGCTCCTGGTCCACGATCTCCTGGAGGACCTGACGCTGATCCTCCGGGCCCATCGCGTCCCAGGCGCGGGCGACCTCCGGGCTGACCGTACCGTCGCCACCGCCGCCGTAGCGTGCCCCGGGAATCCCCGGGCCGGCGCCGCCGCGGTTCCCGTCCTCGCCGGCTCCGCTGCCCGTCGTCTCTCCGGCGGAGGCGGTCTCCTGCTCCGCGACCTCTCCGTCCAGGCTCGAGGCGGACTGCCCGAGCTCGCCGACGAGCTGAGTCAGCAGGCGGCCCGCACCGTCGGCCCAGGTGGTGCGGAAGGCCTCCGCATCCGGGCCCCGCCAGAAGGCGTGGCTGGCCTGCACGGTGCTGCTGAGCGCCGCATGCCGGGACTCCAGCTGCCGTGCAGCGGTCCGGAGCCGCTCGACGTGGCCGAGCCCCTGGTCGGTGTCCATACCGACGAAATCCATGTCGCTCGCTCTCGTCCTCGGGTCATCCGCCCGGGTCTCGGATGGCGCGGGCTGAGATGACCCTAGCGGCGTGCGGGGCGTGCGGCGATGGGGAGAACTCCCCGTGCAGCCATCACGCCCCCGCAGCAGCCTTCGCCGCGCCCGGCAGCACGGCCGCGATCCGGTCGAGCACCTCCGGGGTGTGCGCGGTCGAGACGAACCAGGCCTCGAAGGCCGAGGGCGGCAGGTAGATCCCGCCCTCGAGCATCGCGTGGAAGAAGCGGGTGAACGCCTCGGTGTCCTGTGCCTTCGCGTCCGCGTAGCCGCGCACCGGCTCCTCGCGGAAGAACACCGAGAACAGCGTGCCCGCGGTCTGGATGACATGGGGGACCCCGGCGGTGGTGAGCGCGTCGGCCACCAGCTGCTGGAGAGCCCGCGAGGCACTGCCGAGGGTGTCGTAGGCCGCCTCGTCCAGACCGTTCAGCGTGGCCAGGCCCGCCGCGGTCGCGAGCGGGTTCCCCGACAGGGTGCCCGCCTGGTAGACGGGCCCGGCCGGGGCCA
>JAAZLF010000611.1 GCA_012799425.1 Actinomycetales bacterium
CCCTCGGTCGAGCCCTCGCCGTCCTCGGGAGGGAGCTGTCCCCAGCGCTCGACGATCACGCCGAGGGCCCCCAGCACGATCCCGGCGATCGCGGCGGCCGCGGTGGGGAGCACGCCGCGCAGCGGATCGCCGATGCCGGTGATGAGCAGGAACAGCGCCTGGCCGGCGAAGATGCCGCCGACCACGGCACCGGTGTACGCGCACGCGCGGGCCAGCAGCACGGTGCGGTACGCGGTGGGCAGGTCGATCTGATGCCGGCGCGGCGCGAAGCTGGGATGCTCCCTGCGCTCAGCGCTCTCGAGCATGTAGCGCCGCAGCGGGATCCCGTTGATCAGCAGCACGGCGGCCAGCACGAGCAGCACCACCGTGGTCAGCCAGCCCGCGATCGGCAGCGAATGGCCCCGGGTGGAGAGGGTCTCGAGCATCTGCGCACCGAAGCCTGCGCCGATCACGCTGATCAGCACCAGGACCGGTACGTTCAGAGGCTTCATGGCGCGCCGAACCCCGTGACGGCGGGCCCTTCCCGCAGCCCGTCGCGGTCAGCGGCGCGGGACAGCAGCCCCTCGACGGGCCCGTGTCCGGGAAGCTGCGCCTCAGGACGGGCTGCGTGCCAGGGCGCGAGCACGAAGGCGCGTTCGTGGGCGCGCGGATGCGGCACCGTGAGCGTCGGGTCCTGGCTCGTCCAGTCGCCGTAGGTGATGATGTCGACGTCGAGCGTGCGCGGACCCCAGCGCACCAGTCGCTCGCGGTGCGCCGCGTGCTCGGCACGCTGCGCGGCCTCGAGCAGTGCGTACGGCCCCAGCACGGTGCTCACCGCGATCACGGAGTTGAGGAAGGAATCCTGTCCCTCCGGCCCGCCGACGGGAGCGGTCTCCAGCACCGGTCCGGTCCAGGCCACCTCGATGCCGTCGGTCGCGGCGAGGTGGTCGAGCGCGCCGCGCAGATGCTCCTCCCGCTCCCCGAGGTTCGTGCCGAGGGCGAGCACCGCGATCACGGGCGCGGCGTCCCGCTGGATGCTGACCGTGACGTCCCCGACGGGCAGCCCGACGGGCGCGGAGGGCTTGTGCACCCGGATCCCGACCCGACGCACCAGGGGGCATCCGGTGTCGGTGAGGATGCGCTGCGCGATGTGCTCGGCGAGCGTCTCGACGAGATCGTGGGGCCCGGCGGTGAGCTCCTCGTGGACGGCGTGGGCGACCTCGGCGTAGTTCACGGTGCGTGAGAGCGCGTCCGTGGTGCCGGCGGGCGCGGTGGACAGGTGGAGGGTGACGTCGACCGTGAACTCCTGCCCGATCCGCTTCTCCTCGTCGAGGACACCGTGGTGCCCCCAGGCGCGGATCCCGGTCACCTCGATCCGGTCCAGTCGCGCATGGGGGTCCCCGGTCCCGTGGGCGGTGTGCGGCGCGCTCATCGGCGCACGCTCCGGCGCAGCCGGTCGCCCACCGTCACGGCGGGCAGAGTCGCGGCGACGTCATGGACCCTCACCGCCCAGGCCCCGTGCTCGGCGCTGTACGCGCTGATGGCGGCTGTCGCGAGGTCTCGGTCCACGCCGAGAGAGCTGACGAAGCGCTTGCGGGAGGCGCCGATCAGGAGGGGCAGGCCGTGGGAGGCCATCGACGGCCAGTCGGCGAGCAGCTGCCAGTTCTGCTCGCCGGTCTTGGAGAACCCCAGGCCCGGGTCGGCGACCAGGAAGCGATCCTCGACGCCTGCCTCCCGGAGCGCCTGCAGGCGCTCGGCGAGCTCGGCGGCGCTGTCCCGCGCGACGTCCTCGTAGACGGCCAGCTCGTTCATCACGTCGCTGTGTCCCCGCCAGTGCATCGCGATGAACACGGGCGGGGTGCCGCGATGCGTGCGCAGCCGGGCCATCTCGCGGCCCATGTCGACATCGGCGCGTCCGGCGGAGACGTCATTGACGATCAGCGCACCGGCCTCGACGCTCGCGGCGGCGACGGAGGCGCGCATGGTGTCGACGCTGACCACCACGTCCTCTGCGGCCAGGGCGGAGACGACGGGCAGCACGCGACGCAGCTCCTCGGCCTCGTCGACGCGCGGGGCGCCGGGGCGGGTGGACTCGCCGCCCACATCGACGATCGAGGCTCCCTGCGCGACGAGCCGTCGGCCGTGGGCGATGGCGGCCGGGGCGTCGTCGTGCTCCCCGCCGTCGGAGAAGGAGTCCGGGGTGACGTTCAGGACTCCCATCACCAGCGTCTCGTCCGCGCCGAGGCGCGCGGGGAGCCCGTCGGGGCGCCGGGGTGCCGTGAGCACGTTCCTCACGCCCTGTTGATCAGTGCCATGGCCTCGCTGCGGGTGCTCGCGCTGTCCCGCAGCATGCCGCGCACCGCACTGGTGACGGTGCGGGCGCCGGCGGCTCGCACCCCGCGCATCGACATGCACATGTGCTCGGCCTCGACCACCACGATCGCGCCGTCGGCGCCGAGCTCCGCCATCAGCGCGTCGGCGATCTGGAAGGTGAGACGCTCCTGGACCTGGGGCCGACGGGCGTAGACGTTCACCAGCCGCGCGAGCTTGCTCAGTCCCGTGACGACGCCGCCGCCGGGGATGTAGCCGACGTGGGCAGTGCCGTGGAAGGGCAGCAGATGGTGCTCGCACATCGAGTAGAAGGCGATGTCTCGCACCAGCACCAGCTCCTGGTGCTCGATGTCGAACGTGGTCGACAGGGGCTCGTGCGCATCCTGGCCGAGACCCTCGAAGACCTCGGCGTACATCCGTGCGACGCGGGCCGGGGTGTCCAGCAGCCCGTCCCGGTCAGGGTCCTCACCGATCGCGGCGAGGAGCTCGCGCACCGCGGCTTCGACCCGGGGCTGGTCCACGCCCATCTCAGCGCTCCGTCCCATCAGTGCTGTCGTATCCGTAGCCGGAGCCTCCCGTGCCGGGGCCGCCCTGCGGGGCTCCGGGGATCTGAGGCCCGTCGCCGCCGGGGTGGGGCAGCTCGGGCGGGTTCGGCTGCAGCGGCTCGCCCGCGTCGTGCTCCTCGGTGCCGCTGGCGGTGGTGGTGCCGCCGACGGAGGGGGCGGCCAGCGCGGGCCGGTCCTCGCTCGAGACCCACACCTCGCGCGGGGCCTGCTTCTTCACGTCGCGGAAGATCTCGGCGAGCTCGTGCTCGTTCAGGGTCTCCTTCTCGAGCAGCTCCTCCACCAGGCGGTCCAGCACGTGGCGGTTCTCCACGATGACGGCCCAGGCCTCGTCGAGCGCGGTGTCGACCAGCGCGCGGACCTCCTGGTCGATGAGGCTCGCGGTCTCGCCGCTGAAGCGGGGGCCCTGGCCCTGCTGCATGCCCACGAACACCTCCTGGTCGCCCTCGAGCGCGACCTGGCCCACGGCATGGCTCATGCCCAGCTGCATCACCATGGTGCGCGCGATCTTGGTGGCGTTCTGCAGATCGGAGCTGGGTCCGGTGGTGACGTCGTGGAAGATGCTCTCCTCGACCGCGTAGCCGCCGAGCGCGTAGGCCAGTCGGTCCAGCAGCTCGTTGCGCGATTGGTAGTTGCGGTCCTGGGTGGGCACGACCATCGTGTAGCCGCCGGCCCGGCCGCGGGGCAGGATCGTCACCTTGGTGACCGGCGCGGAGTTGTTCATCGCGGCTGCGACCAGGGCATGGCCGCCCTCGTGGTAGGCCGTCATCTGGCGCTCGCGCTCGCTCATCACCTTCGAGTACCGCTGGGGGCCCATCGAGACGCGGTCGATCGCCTCGTCCAGGGCACGGTTGTCGATGATCTGGTTGCCGGAGCGGGCGGTCAGCAGAGCCGCCTCGTTCAGCACGTTGGCGAGGTCCGCGCCGGACATGCCGATGGTGCGCTTGGCGACGTGCTCGAGGTCGACGTCATGGGCGAGCGGCTTGCCCTTGGCGTGCACGCCGAGGATGTGCAGGCGGCCCTTGAGGTCGGGGGCCTCGACCGCGATCTGGCGGTCGAAGCGGCCCGGGCGCAGCAGCGCCGGGTCGAGGATGTCGACGCGGTTGGTCGCGGCGATGAGGATGACGTTCTGGTTCTCATCGAACCCGTCCATCTCCACCAGCATCTGGTTCAGCGTCTGCTCGCGCTCGTCGTGGCCGCCGCCCATGCCGGCGCCGCGGTGGCGGCCGACAGCGTCGATCTCGTCGATGAAGATGATCGCCGGGGAGTTCTCCTTGGCGGTGTTGAACAGGTCCCGCACACGGCTGGCGCCGACGCCCACGAACATCTCCACGAAGTCCGAGCCGGAGATGGAGTAGAAGGGCACGTTCGCCTCGCCGGCGACGGCCTTGGCCAGCAGGGTCTTGCCCGTGCCGGGAGGCCCGTACAGCAGCACGCCCTTGGGGATCTTCGCACCGACGGCCTGGTAGCGGCCCGGGTCGACGAGGAACTGCTTGATCTCGTCGAGCTCCTCGACGGCCTCCTCGGCACCGGCGACATCGGCGAAGGTGACCTTGGGCGCCTCCTTGTTGAACAGCTTGGCCTTGGACTTGCCGAACTGCATCGCCTTGCCGCCGCCCTGGGCGTTCATGATGAGGAACCAGAACAGGCCGATGAAGATCAGCAGCGGCAGGAAGGACAGCAGCAGCGTCGACCACCAGGAGCTGGTCGCGATCTCGTCGGTGTAGCCCTTGGCCGGGGCGTTCTCCTCGACGGCCTGGACGATCGCGTCACCGCGCGCATCGACGTAGGGGAAGCGCACCTCGGTGCCCTTGTTCTCCTCGCCGTCGACGAAGTCCTCGGTGAGGACCAGGTCCACCCGCTGCTGGTTGCCGCCGGTGATCTTCACCTGCTCGACGGTGTCTCCGGCCAGCAGCTCGAGACCTTGCTGGGTGTCGATCTGCTGATAGCCGTCACGGCCGAACAGCGAGAACATCGCCATGCCGAGCAGCAGCGCGATGATGATCCACAGCGCGACGCCGGTGAAGGGGCGACGCTTCTTGCCGCCGGAGCTCTTGGGGGAATCTGCCACGGGATCAGTCCTCGTAGACCGAGCGTGCGAGGACGCCCACGTAGGGAAGGTTGCGGTAGTTCTCGGCGTAGTCCAGCCCATAGCCGATGACGAACTCGTTGGGGATGTCGAAGCCGATGTATTTGACGTCGATCTCGACCCGCGCAGCTTCGGGCTTGCGCAGCAGTGCGGCGATCTCGACGCTCTTGGGACCGCGCGAGCGCAGGTTCGACAGCAGCCACTTCAGCGTCAGGCCCGAGTCGATGATGTCCTCGACGATGAGCACGTTGCGTCCGGTGATGTCCCCGGAGAGATCCTTGAGGATGCGCACGACGCCGGAGGACTTGGTGCCCGATCCATAGGAGGAGACGGCCATCCAGTCCATCTCGACCTTGAGGTCGATCTGGCGTGCCAGATCAGCCATCACCATCACCGCGCCGCGCAGCACCCCGACCAGGACGGGCGGCTCGTCCGCGTAGTCCTCGGCGATCTGCTGTCCGAGCTCGGCGAGCCGGTCGCGGATCTGCTGCTCGTCCAGCAGCACGCGGTCGACATCGGGGTGGGGGTGCGTCTGGGGCACGCGGATCTCCTCCATGGAACGTGGTGGGGTGCGTCAGCCGCGGATCACGGATCGAGGCGGCGCCACACCAACAGGCCGTCGCGGCGAGCGACCTCGATCCTACCCGGAACGGGCACGGCAGCCTGACCGCGCCATGAGACGACCAGAGCGTCGATGGCCAGCACATGGCGTCGAAGCAGGGACTTCGTCGACCCCGAGGCGCCGCCGGCGGGGATTGCGCGCTCAGCGGAACGTGAGGCGTCGCGCAGGATCCGGGTGCGCAGCGGGGCCGCGGCGCCGGCCAGCGCATGGACGTCCAGCAGCAGCACGTCGCGCTCCTCGCGCAGCTCCCCGCCGTCGCGGCGCAGCGACTCGAGCAGCGCCGCCGCCTCGGCGTCGAGGTGCTCCGCATCGGGGCCGACGAGATCCGCGGTGCGGGCGAGGTTCTCGTCGAGGTGCTCGCCGAGGATCTCGCGCAGCAGGGGCAGGGCGCGGTGGCGCACCCGGGAGCGCAGCAGGGTCTCATCGGCGTTCATCGGGTCCTCCCACCACTCGAGGTCGTGGAGGCGGCAGATCTCCTCGGTGTCGGCGCGGCGCAGCGCGGTGCGCTCGTCCCGGCCGGTGCCGAGGAAGGGGCGCAGCAGGGCGCCGCGGGTGCGGGGGATGCCGGAGAGGGCCCGGGGGCCGCCCCCGCGGGCCAGCCCCATCAGCACCTGCTCGGCCTGGTCGTCGAGGGTGTGCGCCATGAGCAGCGCGAGCGCGCCGCGTTCCCGGCGCAGCGTCTCCAGGGCGTCGTGGCGGGCCGCGCGGGCGGCGTTCTCGAGGCCGCCGGGGGCCGCGAGGTCGACCTCCACGCGCAGCACGTGCGCGGCGG
>JAAZLF010000060.1 GCA_012799425.1 Actinomycetales bacterium
CGCCGTCGAGCTCCAGCAGCACCGCACCGAGCTGGTGGACCGCGCAGTGCAGACGCTGCGCGAGGCCGGCTGCGAGATCACCACCCGCACCGCCGACGGCACCACCATCGGCACCGAGCAGCCGGGCCGCTTCTCCCGTGTCCTGGCCGATGTGCCCTGCTCCGGCCTCGGCGCTCTGCGCCGTCGTCCCGAGGCCCGCTGGCGCCGCACCCCCGCGGACGTCGGCCAGCTCGGCGGGCTCCAGCGCGCCCTGCTGGCCTCCGCCCTGGACGCCGCCGCGCCCGGGGGAGTGGTGGCCTACGTGACCTGCTCCCCGCACCTGGCCGAGACCCGGCTGATCGTCGCCGATGTGCTGAAGCGCCGCGACGATGTCGAGGAGGTCGATGCCCGCGCCGCCGTGCGCTCCGGCGTCCTGCCTGCCGAGCAGAAGGACCTCGATCTGGGCGACGGCCCGGCCGTCCAGCTGTGGCCGCACATCCACGGCACCGACGCCATGTACATCCATCTGCTGCGTATGCGGCACGCACCCTCCGAGGAAGGACCTCCGACGGCATGAACACCCCGTACTCGACCGACGGCCACTACATCCACCCCAGCATCCTCAACGCCGACTTCATGTCGATCGGGACCGAGCTGGACAAGATCTCCACCGCCGACAGCGTCCACGTCGACGTGATGGACAACCACTTCGTGCCGAACCTGACCTTCGGCCCCTCGATGGTCGAGCAGATCGTCGGGCGCAGCAGCATCCCCATCGACGCGCACCTGATGATCGACGACGCCGACACCCAGGCCCCGGCCTTCGCCGAGGCCGGCGCCTCGTCCGTGACCTTCCACCTCGAGGCCGCGAGCGCACCGGTGAAGCTCGCCCGTGATCTGCGGCGCAAGAATGCCCAGGCGGGGGTCGCGCTGCGTCCCGCGACCGCGGTCGAGCCGATCCTCGACATCATCGGCGAGTTCGACATGCTGCTGATCATGACGGTCGAGCCCGGGTTCGGCGGACAGAGCTTCCTGGAGACCATGCTCCCCAAGATCCGCCGGGCGCGCTCGGCGATCAGCGAGTCGAACCTCGAGGTGTCGATCCAGGTCGACGGAGGCGTCAGCCGGGAGACCATCGAGCGCTGTGCGGAGGCCGGGGCGAACGTCTTCGTGGCCGGCTCGGCGATCTACCGCGCCCAGGACGCGGCCGAGGAGATCGAGGCCCTGCGCGAGCTCGCAGCGCGCCACGGCGGCCACTGACCCGCGCGGCACGGCGTCTCACCGTGCACGGCCCCGTCACAGGTGTTCACCCCCACACCCGTCGGCGGGGTCGCCGGTCTAGGATGGCCTGGTCACGACCAGTGACGTGCTCCGGGGTCGGTGAAAGTCCGAGCCGGCGGTGACAGTCCGCGACCCGCTCATGCGGTGGAGCCGGTGGAATTCCGGCACCGACAGTACAGCCTGGATGAGAGGCGCACGTCCTGCAGGTCCCCGGGGCGCGTCATCCCTGCCCCGACGCCCTGCCGGAACCCTTTTTCCCCGGAGCCACTGCATCCGACGGCGAAAGGACCGACATGGATCTCCTGCAGTGGCTCTTCGACGCGCGAATAGATTTCGCGGGCGGACAGTTCCTTCTACTCCGAGAGGTGCTGGGCAACGTCTTCGGTCTGCTCAGCGCCCTGGGCGGCATGCGCCGCAAGGTCTGGGCCTGGCCGGTGGGCATCGCAGGCAACCTGCTGCTGCTCACGGTGTTCATGGGCTCGGTGTTCGGTGACGCGGGCACCGTGGACCTGCTGGGCCAGGCCGGCCGGCAGGTCATGTTCATCGCGACCAGCGTCTACGGCTGGGTCCGGTGGCAGCAGGCCAAGCACGACGAGGGCACCGCCGTGGAGCCCGAATGGGCGTCCTGGAGCACCCGCGTGCTGCTGCTGGTGGCGCTGGTGAGCGGCACCGCCGCGCTGACGCCCCTGTTCCGGATGCTCGGCTCCTACGAACCGGTGTGGGCCGATGCGTGGATCTTCATGGGCAGCCTGCTGGCCACCTTCGGGATGGCCAAGGGCTGGGTCGAGTTCTGGCTGATCTGGGTCGCGGTCGACATCGTCGGCGTGCCGCTCCTGGTCAGCGCCGGCTACTACGCCAGCGCCTTCATGTACCTCTTCTACGGCGTGTTCACGCTGGTGGGCTTCTTCGTCTGGTGGGGCGTGCGCCGTCGCCGGGAGGCGGAGGATGCGAGGGTCACCGTGGAGACCGTCCACCTCGACCCGACAGTGCGCCGGGAGTGAGACTCCTCCCGGCAGGTGGTCCGATGGACGGGCCGCGCGCCGGGGCGCGTACCCTGGGGGCGTGAAGGATTTCGAGGCACTGTTCGCCGAGCTCACCGAGAAGGCCCGCACCCGACCCGAGGGGTCGGGC
>JAAZLF010000612.1 GCA_012799425.1 Actinomycetales bacterium
CCCGCTGCGTGGACCTCGCCCGCGAGGGCCTCGAGGCCGGGGACGAGCCCTTCGGCTCGCTCCTCGTCGACGCCGACGGGAGGGAGCTGTTCGCCGACCGCAACCGGGTCTCCGGCGGAGACGCCACCCAGCATCCCGAGTTCGCGATCGCCCGCTGGGCGGCGACGAACATGTCCCCCGAGGAGCGGGCCCGGGCGACGGTCTACACCTCGGGGGAGCACTGCCCGATGTGCGCGGCCGCGCACGCCTGGGTGGGGCTGGGCCGGATCGTGTACGCCAGCAGCAGCGCGCAGCTGACGCAGTGGCGCGAGCAGTGGGGCCTCGCCCCGGGACCGGTCGCGCCGCTGCCGGTGCAGACGATCGCGCCGGGCATCGAGGTCTCCGGCCCGGATGAGGAGCTCAGCGCACAGCTGCGGGTGATGCAGGCGCAGCTGCACGGAGTCGATCTCGCGCAGGAGGGATGACGGGCGCCGCTCCCTCAGATCTCGATCTCGCGGCCGTCCTCGGTGCGCAGCCGCAGGGCGAAACGTGAGCCGCGATCCTCACGGATAGGGGCGACGCCGTCGCCGAGGCCGAGGGCGTCGAGCTGCTTCTGCTGCGGGGCGGGGTTGACCTCGATGCGCTCGAAGGAGACCAGCTCGAGCGAGGGCAGCTCGCCCAGGCCCGGATGGTCGGTGGTGCCCCAGTCGATGAGGAAGGGCACAGCGTAGTTGCGCGGGGCCTGCGCCTGGGTGAGGCGCCAGGTCAGCTCGGTGCCGTCAGGAGTGCGGCGGGAGAGGTCCTGCACGTCGCCGGGATCGAAGCCCTCGGCGCGGGCGTGCTCGACGACCTGCTCGATGCCCTCGGGGTGCACGGCGTAGGTGATCAGGGTGGGCTTCTTCAGTCGATTGATGCTGAAGGTCTTGGGCAGCTCCTCCCCCTCGCGCTGGGGGTCGGGGCCGATCAGCTCGAGGTAGTGCGGGCGGGGCTGGCCGTTCACGGTCAGGGCCACCAGCGCATTGGCGGTGCCGGACGGGTGCGAGCCGCCGGGGGCGGCGGTGACGCCGGTGAGCTCCCGGAACCACTCGACGGTCTGGGCGAGGTCGGGGCCGGCGATGACGATGTGATCGAGCAGGCGGGGGATGCTCATGGATGCTCCTTGGAACGGTGCGGGGCTTCGGGGCCGAGGGGATGGCGGCGTCATCGACTCTGGTGGGAGCCTCCGCTGCGAATGGTGTCGACGGTACCTGGCTCCCGGGTGAGCGTGCCGCCCAGGTCAGCTCACCGTGCCCGTGCTCTCGCGTTCCACCAGTTCGACCGGGACCGTCACCGCGGCACGATAGCCGTCGGTGATCTCACGCAGCAGCACCGAGACCAGCTCGGCAGCGATCCTGTCGAAAGGCTGGCGGATCGTGGTCAGCGGCGGCTGCGCCGCCGTCGCCGCGGTGGAGTCGTCGAACCCGCCGACGAGCAATCGCCCGGGCACATCGATCCCCCGCTCCTGCGCCGTTTCCAGCGCCCCGGCGGCCATCACATCGCTCGCGGCGAAGAGCGCATCGATGCGGGGGTCGTGGTCGAGCAGCTCGGCGGTGAGACGACGTCCGGCCTCGCGGGTGTAATCCCCGAAGCGGATGCTGCTCTCGGGCAGCAGCTCGCCGGCGACCTGCCGGAAGGCGTCCAGCCGCAGCGTTCCTCCCGGCGATTCCGCGGGCCCGGCGATCACACCCATCCGGGTGGCACCGCACCCCCGCAGGTGCTCGGCCATGACACGGCCGCCCATCGCCTCATCACCCATCACGTAGGAGACCCGGTCGGCCATCGTGCGGGGGTATCCGCAGTTCACCACCGGCATCCCCTGGTCGAGGATCTTCTCGAGCGTGCCGTGGGTGGAGTGGACGGAGGCGGTGACCACGCCGGCCACCGCTCCGCTGCCGAGGAACTCCACGGCCCTCCGCGCCTGCTCGGCGTTGCCCGCCAGCAGCACCACCATCGACATGTCCTGCGCGGCCAGCGCGTCGCTGACGCTCGCCACGAGGGTTTCGAAGGTGGGGTCGCCGAAGAAGGCGGCGGGCTCCTCGTCGACCAGGAAGGCGACGGTCCCGCTGCGCCCGGTGCGCAGGGCGCGGGCGGTGGAGCTGGCCACGTACCCGGTCTTGTCCACGGCTTCCCGGACGGCTTTCGCGGACTCCTCGGAGACCCAGCGCCCGCCGTTGAGATACCGCGAGACCGTTCCGCGCGAGACCCCGGCCGCCTGCGCGACGTCGGCGATGGTCGCCTTGGGCCGGTGGCTGCGGGCCATGGTCTCTCCTCGTGTCAGGGTCCGACGGAGCCGGCCGGGGCGGCGGTGCCGCCGCGATCAGCTCTTGACCGCACCGGCGGTCAGATCGGTCTGCCAGTATCGCTGAAGCAGCAGGAACAGTGCGATCAGCGGGATGATCGAGACCAGCGCGCCGGTGATCACGGTGGTGTACATCGCCGGCTGCGAGGCGCCCTGATTCATCAGGGTGGACAGACCCACCGTGATCGGGAACAGCTTGTCGTCCCCGAGCATGATGTACGGGAGCATGTAGTTGTTCCAGATCCCCACGAACTGGAAAAGGAACACCGTGACCAGGCCGGGGAGCATCATCGGCACGGCGAACTGCGCGAAGATGCGAAGCTCCCCCGCCCCGTCGGTGCGGGCCGCCTCGATCATCTCGGTGGGCACGGCGGCGCCGGCATAGATCCGCGCGAGGTAGATGCCGTACGGGTTCAGGATGCTGGGCAGGAGCACAGCCCAGTAGGTGTTGGCCAGGCCGAGCTGAGCGAACAGCAGGTACTGGGGGACGGCGAGGATCACGGCCGGCAGCAGCACCCCGGCCAGGATGACGTTGAAGAACAGCTTCTTGCCGCGGAAGACGAACTTCGCCAGTCCGTAGCCGGCGGCGGCGGAGACCACGGTGGAGGCCAGCGCACCCCCGATGGCGTACAGCACGGTGTTGCCGGCCCAGCGGAAGAACAGCCCGTCGCGGTAGGTGAACAGATCGCGGAGGTTGTCGAGCAGATGGGCCGAGGGGGCGAGGCTGAAGGTGGAGAAGAGCTCATCGGGGCTCTTGGACGCGGCGATCAGCACCCACACCACCGGCAGCAGGCAGTACAGCGCACCGAGCAGCAGGATCCCGGTGGCCACGAGCGAGGGGCGCTCGATGCCGCCCGCTGCGGTGCGGCCGGAGGGGGAGGGTGCACGACGGGCGCGCCGGCCCGGCGCGGTCGCGTCGGTGCGATCGAGAGTATCGGGGAGGGTGGTCATGGCGGGGTTCACCGCTCTTCCTGAGCGAAGGCCTGCCCACGCACCAGGCGCAGGAAGCCGAAGGAGATGACGAAGGTGGCCAGCGCCACGAGTACCGAACCGGCGGAGGCGATGTAGATGTCGTTCTGGATGAAGGCGTCGCGGTAGATCCGCATCAGCGGCGACCAGGTGGTGGAGATCGAGTTCGTCAGCGGACGCAGCAGCATCGGCTCCGCGAACACCTGCAGGGTCGCGATGATCGAGAACACGGCGGTCATGATCAGCGAGGGCAGGATCATCGGGACCTTGATGCGGGTGGCGATACGCACCTCGTCGCAGCCGTCGAGGGTGGCGGCTTCGTACAGCTCGCCGGGAACGGACTTCAGGGAGGTGTACAGCACCACCATGTTGAAGCCGGTTCCTCCCCAGATGCCGATGTTGGCCACGGCCAGCAGCACCAGCTGCGGGGAGAGGATGTCCGGCAGTCCGCCGCCCATGGCCTCGGCGACGTGATGGAAGCGACTGGTGCCCGGGAGGTACAGGAAGCCCCACAGCACCGAGGAGATCACCGCCGGCACCGCGTAGGGCAGGAAGATCGCGATCCGTGCGAAGCGGCGCACCCGGGCGCGTCGTGAATCCAGCAGCAGGGCGAACAGCAGTGCAAGGCCCAGCATCACAGGCACCAGCACGCAGCCGTAGATCAGCACCCGTACGGCGCTGGCGAGGAACTCGGGATCCGAGAGCACGGCGGTGTAGTTGTGCAGGCCCGCCCAGATCTCGGTGCGACCTCCAGCGCCCAGGCCGAGCCCCACCACCTGCTCGCGGCGGAAGCTGATGAAGATCGCGTACAGGATCGGCACGGCGAGGAACAGCACGAAGCACAGTGCCGCAGGCGCGATGAAGAAGTAGGCGAAGCGGTTGCTGCGCCGGGTCAACGAGGTGGTGGTGCTCATGACAGGACGTACCCCTGGTTCTCGAGGTCGGCGACGGTGCCCTGCTGGAGGGTGGTGATCGCTTCGCTGAAAGCCTTCGCGGAGCGTTCCTGGGTCGCCCGGGCGAAGGCGTCGTTGAACAGCGAGTAGGTGACGTTCACGTTGGGCCCGAAGGTGAAGGGCTGGACGCTCTCGGCGTTCGCGGTGGACATCTCGTAGAAGTCCTCCTGATGCGCGAAGAAGCCCGGAGGCTCCGCCAGCGCCTCCTCTGCCTGGAGCTGATCGGCGGGGAACACTGCGGATTCGCTGACGAGTGCTTGCACCCCCTCGGGAGAGGTGTTCAGCCATTCGGCGAAGCGCACGGCCGCCTCCCGGTGTGGGGTCTGGCTGGTCACCGCAGTGGTGGAGCCGCCCCAGTTCCCGGTGGCGACCTCGGCCTCGTCCCACTGCGGGATCGGGGCCATCGCCCAGCTGCCGGCGGTGGAACCGGCGTTGCCCTCGAGCACACCCGGCGCCCACACCGCCGAGACCCAGCCCACCTGGGTGCCGTTGTTCAGCGCGGCATTCCACTGCGGGGTGTACATCGGCTCGTTGTCGATCACGCCCTCCTCGACCAGCTCGCCCCAGAAGCGGGCTACGCGCTGGGTGGGCTCCTCGTCGATCGCCACCTGCCAGTTCTGCCCATCGATCTGCCACCAGGAGGCGCCGGCCTGCTGGGCCAGTCCCACGAACAGGCCGGGATCGGCGCTGGAGAAGGTCCCCAGGTGGATCTCGGGATCTGCGGCGTGGAGCGTGCGGGCAGCCTCGGCGTACTCCTCCCAGGTGGCCGGGGCGCTCAGCCCCAGCTCCTCGAAGATGTCGGCGCGGTAGTAGAACTGGATCGGGCCGGTGTCCTGCGGGATCGCGTAGACGGAGTCCCCCTGCAGGTTCACGGTCGACCAGATGCCCTCGGCGAAGTGCTCCCGGGTGCTCGGGTCCAGATCGGCGGCGATGTCCGCGATGGCATTGGCCGAGACCAGCGAGGTGATGGCCTGGTATTCGACCTGCACCAGGTCCGGGGCCCCGTTCTTGGCGCGGATCGCGGTGAGCAGCTTGGTGACCGCGGCGTCGCCCGCGTCCTGGCGGCTGACGATCACCTGGACGTCGGGGTTCTGCGCATTCCAGCGGGCGACCACCTCCTCGATGCCGGGGGCCCAGGCCCAGAAGGTCAGCTCGAGCGGCCCGCCGGTGGTTCCGCCGCCGCAGCCGGCCAGAGCCGTCCCGGCCAGAGCCGCGCCGGCCGCGGCGGCACCGTTGGACAGGAGTCGTCGGCGGGAGAGGTCCGGTTCTCCGCGCGGGGAGCTGGCTTGCGACATGCACGCCTCCTTGCGATGCGTCCTCCGCCCGTGGACCGAGCGGTGTGTGTGTGCTGGGATCGTAGGACTGTGATCGTTCCCAGTCAACTGGCTTGCTGTTATTCGTCCGCACTGCCACGATATGGCGCTATGAACCGTGAACGATCACTGTCGCCTTCCGCCACCCCGGACCAGCACCGTCCGGACGCTCCCGTCACCGAGAGCTCGAACCCGAGCCTCTCGTCGCCGAGCGTCTCGATACCGGGCCTAGAGGGGGTCGCCTACGGCGGGGACTACAACCCCGAGCAGTGGCCGCGCGAGGTGTGGCGCGAGGATGTGCGGCTGATGCGGGAGGCCGGGGTGAACATGGTCTCGATCGGTATGTGGTCCTGGGCGAAGCTCGAGCCACGCGAGGGGGAGTTCGACACCGAGTGGTTGGACGAGCTGCTGGATCTGCTGCACGGGGCCGGCATCCGCGTGGATCTGGCGACCCCCACGGCCGCTCCCCCGGCCTGGTTCTTCCGCACCTACCCGCAGGCGCGGGTGGTCGACCGCGAGCAGCGCGCCCTGGGCCCGGGATCACGCGGGATGGCCTGCCCCAGCTCTCCGGACTACCGCGCGGCCTGCGCGCGGATCACCCGCATGCTCGGCGAGCGCTACGGCTCCCATCCGGCGGTGGCGATGTGGCATGTGCACAACGAGTACGGTGCGCCCGTGGGCGAGAGCTTCTCCTCGGCCGCGCATGAGCATTTCCGCGCCTGGGTGAAGACCCGTTACGGCTCGCTCGAGGGCGTCAACGAGGCCTGGGGCACGGCGTTCTGGGGCCAGACCCTCGCGCGCTGGGACGAGGTGCTGCCGCCGATTCCCACGCCGAGCGTCGCCAACCCCTCCCGCGAGCTGGACTGGCGTCGGTTCTCGAACCAGGCGATCCTCGAGTGCTACCTCGCCGAGCGGGACATCCTGCATGAGCTGTCCCCAGGTATCCCGGTGACCACGAACTTCATGGCTCACACCTGCCCGAACATGGACCTGTGGCGGTGGGCGCGCGAGGTGGACATCGTCTCCAACGACCACTACCTCATCGCCTCGGATCCGCGGAATTTCGTGGAGCTGGCGATGGATGCGGATCTCACCCGTTCACTGGCAGGGGGTGACCCCTGGCTGCTGCTGGAGCACTCCACCTCCGGGGTCAACTGGCAGGAGCGCAACGTTGCGAAGGAGCCCGGGGAGATGGCCCGCAACTCCCTGTCCCATCTCGCGCGGGGTGCTGACGGGATCATGTTCTTCCAGTGGCGGGCCTCGAAGAAGGGCGCGGAGAAGTTCCATTCGGCGATGCTCCCCCACGCCGGAGCCACCTCACGGGTGTTCCGCGAGGTGTGCGAGCTCGGCGCGACTCTGCAGGATCTCGCCCCGGTGCGTGGCTCGCGAGTCCGAGCCGATATCGCGATCCTCTACGACTGGGAGTCGCAGTGGGCGCAGGACCTGCCGTGGCGGCCCTCTGCGGATCTGGGCCACCGTGCACAGACCCAGACCTGGTACGAGCGGCTGTGGAGCGACCATCTCCCGACGGACTTCGTCCACCCCGAGGCCGACCTCTCCGGGTATCGGGTGGTGCTCGCCCCGGCCTCCTACCTGCTCACCGACGCCGCCGCCGCGAACCTCGAGCGCTTCGTGCACGGTGGCGGGCAGCTGGTGGTGGGCCCCTTCTCCGGTGTGGTCGATGAGTGCGACGGTGTGCGTGACGGGGGGCTCAACGCGGCTCTGGCCGGGCTGCTCGGCGTGGCCGTGGAGGAGTTCTGTCCCCTGCGCGCCGAGGAGACGGCCCGCATCACCACCTCGGCGGGCGAGGTGCTCGAGGCGCAGGTGTGGACCGAGGGTCTGGTGGTGCGCGACGCCGAGGTGCTCGGCCGCTACGCCGACGGGCGGCTGGACGAGGGAGCTGCCCTGACCCGAGCCGCTCGCGGGGACGGCCACGCCTGGTACCTCGCCTCGGACCTCTCCGTCGAGGATCTGCGTGCCGTGTTCACCGACGTCTACGCACACGCCGGGCTCACCGTCCCGGAGCTGCCGGCCGATGTGGAGCTTCTCGAGCGCGCGGAGGCCGACGGCACCCGGCACCTGTTCGCGATCAACCACACCGGGCAGTCGCACGAGCTGCAGGTCGGGGCCGGGCAGACTCTGCACGTCGCCGCGGGCGCGGTGGCGCACCTCGAGGTGGCGACGTCGGCTCCAAAGGCCTGAGCACCCTCACGCGGCTGTCCGGGCCGGCACCCCACCGGCCCGGGCGGCAGAGCGTCTCCGGCCCCGGGTATCCCCGAGGGGTCGACACGTTCCGCTATCGCACTGCTCGGGCCACCACCTCGTACAGACCCCGGTGCGCCGGTCGCAGCGCGGCATACGCGGCGGCGGCCGACGGGTCCGGCGCGATGAGCTCGCCGCCCCGCGCCGCAAGCGGGACGATGCGGTGCGCGAGGCCCAGCGCCTCCGCCCCGGCGAGCGCGGCACCGAGCAGGGTCGCATCCGTGCCGTCGGTGTGCAGTACGGGGCGGCCGCTGGCGTCGGCGAGGATCCGCTGCCAGGGCCGCGAGGCCGCTCCCCCGCCGACGACGGGCAGCACACGCCCTGCGTCGCTCGGGTCGAGCGCGTGGGACAGGGCGAGGGCGACGCCTTCGAGGGTCGCGGAGTAGAGATCTGCCGGGGTGGTGGAGGCGTCGATGCCGAGCACGGCACCGCGCAGGTTCTCGTCCCGCACGGGGTATCGCTCCCCGCCGAGCGAGGGCAGGACCAGCAGGCCCCTGGGGCCTCGTCCGTGCTCCTGCTCGCGGTGCTCGAGCTGCTGGTCTGCGGTGGCCACGCCAGCGCCGCCGAGGTAGGTGCGGCGCGCCCAGGCGGCGG
>JAAZLF010000613.1 GCA_012799425.1 Actinomycetales bacterium
CCGCTGCCTGAGGTGCCGTCCTCGACCCTGGAGGGCCTGCGCCTGGATTCCTTCGAGGCGGACCGCGACGCCGAGAGCTGGGTGAGGGTGAACGCGCGCGCCTTCGCCGAGCATCCGGAGCAGGGAGCGCTCACACGCGCGGACCTCGAGCAGCGTCTGGCCCAGCCGTGGTTCGACGCCGAGGACATGCTGGTCGCACTGCGCGACGAGGAGCTGGTCGGCTTCGTGTGGGTCAAGCGCGAGCATCCCGGCGCGACCGAGGGCGACGCCGAGATCTACGTGGTCGCCACCGATCCCTCCGTGCAGGGCTACGGACTCGCCGGCCTGATGATGGCGGCCTCCCTGGCACGCCTGCAGGAGGGCGGCGTGCCGGGTGTTGAGCTGTACGTCGAGGCGGACAACACCGCGGCGCTGCGACTGTACGAGAACTGGGGATTCACCGTCTCGGGCCGGGACGTGCAGCTGCGCATGGCCGGCAAGGGCTGATCGGTGCGCGTCGCTCCCGGAAGGCCGCAGCCCGTCCTGGCGGCCGGAGCCCTGGCGTGGCGCGAGAAGCGCGACCAGGTCCAGGTGCTGCTGATCCACCGGCCGCGCTACGACGACTGGTCGATCCCCAAGGGCAAGCTCGACAAGGGGGAGACGTTCCCCGCGGCGGCGGTGCGCGAGGTGGTCGAGGAGACCGGGTACCGGGTGCGTCTGCACCGACCGCTGCCGGCCTCCGTCTATCTGCTGCCGGACGGCCGCACCAAGATCGTGCAGTATTGGACGGCGACGGTCCGGGCGAAGGTCGGCCCCGGCCCGAAGGACCGCGGCGAGGTCGACGAGGTCCGCTGGGTCCCGCTCGATGAGGCAGAGGCCCTCGTCACCCGTCAGAGCGACCAGGTCCCGTTGGGGGCGCTGCGACGCTACCTCGAGGCCGACGAGCTGCGGACCGTGCCGATCGTGATCCAGCGCCACGGCGCCGCGGTCTCCCGCTCGAAGTGGCGCAAGGGCGAGCGCTCCCGACCTCTGAACAGCAAGGGGAAGAAGCAGGCGCAGGCGCTGCCGCCGCTCCTGGACGCCTTCGATCCGGCCAGCGTGGTGAGCAGCCCGTGGAAGCGGTGCCTGGCCACCGTCGAGCCGCTCGCGAAGGTCGAGGGGCTGAAGGTCCGCACCAAGGACGAGCTCACCGAGGCGGCGCACACCGAGCATCCCGCCCGCACGGCCGCGGTGATCGACCGGGTGCTGCGCGAGGCGCGGCCCACCGTGGTGTGCACGCACCGGCCGGTGCTGCCGACCGTGATCGAATCGGTGCGCGCCGTGGCGCAGCAGGGTGCGGCGCTCGAGCTGCCGCGGGAGGACCCGTTCCTCGCCGCCGGGGAGGCGCTGCTGCTGCACACCACGCAGGCGGGGACGGTGGTCGCGGTCGAGCGGCACCTGCCGAACATCGGATGAGCTGGGAACGACACCAGCCACAGGGGACAGGCGACAGGCGAGAGGGGCCCACGGAGATGAGCACAGGACGAGGGAACGACCTGCCGGACTACTCCGGCGGGAACGGCAGGGACCCGTACGCCGGTGGGTACGACCCGTATAGCGGCGCGCACGACCCGTATGGCGGCGGGCACGACCCGTACAGCGGGGGATACGACCCGTACGGTCAGCCGGAGCTCGCGCCATCGGATCCCTACGCGGCGGGACCCGAGGGTGCGGATCCCTACGCGAGGGATCCGCTCGACGCCGACGGGTTCGGCCCCGTCTTCAGCTCCGCCGTCGAGCACGGCGCCCCTGCTCACGGCGCGCCGCAGCCCTACGGCACCCCGACCGTGAGCTCTACGGGCTACCCGCCCCGCCTGCCGGGACCGACGACCTCCTCGTCGGCGATCACGTCCCTCGTGCTCGGCATCCTGTCCCTGACCATGTGCGCCGGGCTGACCGCACCGGTGGGCGTGATCTTCGGCGTCATCGGCATGAAGGCCACGGGCCCCGCCGCGACGGACCCCAGGAGCGGGCGCGGCCTCGCGATCGCCGGACTGGTGACCAGCCTGATCGGCCTGATCCCTTTCCTGCTGATGGTCTTCTACGTCGTGATCATGATCGTGGCGATCGCCGTCGAGGTCACCGCAGTCTGAGCGCTCCCGGTGCGGTCCGTGCCGGATCGGGAGGTGGCGCAGACCACCCTCGAAAACTGCTGCGGTGCGCACTGTGACCTGTTCGTATCCTGTGCGTGACCTGCGGGTTCATTCTGCCCGACGGGGTGTTCACCTGCTGTTCATGCGAGGGCGGGTGGCGCGTCATCTGACCTCCTTAGCGTCGCCGCTGTCAGACCTCCTCGCAGTACAGGATTCCGGGCCGACGGCCCCGAAAGGACTCGTAGTGAACGTTCGGAAGAACAAGCTCGTCTCGCTGGCCGCCCTCGGGCTCGTCGGCGGTCTCGCCCTGGCCGGCTGCGGCGGCGGCGCCGACGAGAGCAACGGCGCCGGCAGCGGCGCCTCGGACGGCGGCGGCGCCTCGGCCGGCGGCTACGCCGAGCTGAGCGGCAACCTGGCCGGCTCCGGCGCGTCGTCGATGCAGAACGCCCAGACCGCCTGGACCGAGTCCTTCCGCGGTCTCGTCGAGGCCGAGGGCGGCGACCTCACCGTCACGTACGACCCCACCGGCTCCGGCACCGGCCGTGAGCAGTTCCTCTCCGGCCAGGTGAAGTTCGCCGGCACCGACGCCGCCCTGGACGAGGAGGAGCTCGCAGCCTCCGCCGAGGTGTGCAACGACGAGCAGGCGTTCAACCTCCCCGTCTACATCTCCCCGATCGCGGTCGTGTTCAACGTCGAGGGCGTCGACTCGCTGAACCTCTCGCCCGAGGTCATCGGCGGCATCTTCGCCGGCGACATCACCAACTGGAACGACCCGGCGATCGCCGACCTCAACCCGGATGCCGAGCTGCCCGATCTGGACATCGTCCCGGTCCACCGCTCCGACGACTCCGGCACCACCGAGAACTTCACCGAGTACCTCTCGGAGAATGCTCCCGACGCCTGGTCCCACGGCCCGGTCGAGACCTGGCCGATCGACGGCGGCCAGTCCGGTGACGGCACCTCCGGCCTCATCTCCACGGTCGAGGGCGGCAACGGCACCATCGGCTACGCCGACGCCTCGCAGGCCGGCAACCTCGGCACCGCCAACATCCAGGTGGGAGAGGAGTTCGTCGAGTTCACCGGCGAGGCCGCGGCCAAGGCCGTCGACGTCTCCCCGCGCGAGGAGGGCCGCGAGGACAACGACATCGTCGTGGAGCTCGACCGCACCACCGAGGAGTCGGGCGTGTACCCGATCGTCCTCATCTCCTACCTCGCGCTGTGCGGCTCCTACGCCGACTCCGCCGAGGGCGAGGCGGTCAAGGCTTACGCTTCCTACATCATCTCCGAGGAGGGCCAGCAGGCCGGCCTCGAGAACGCCGGCTCCGCCCCGATCTCGGACGAGCTGCGCACCGAGGCCCAGGCCGCGATCGACGGCATCACCGTCGGCTGACCCAGCCCCTCGCACAACGCTGTGCCGCCGGTCCGCTCCTGGCCCGGCGGCACAGCCGCGATACGGCACGACGTGCCGCCCCACACCCCCGTGAGCTCTGAGGAAGGCCCCTATGAGCACCACTGATCTCGAATCGGAAGCCCCCGCACCGCAGACCTCCTCGATGAGGGGCAGCGGCCGGCGCTTCGGCGATTCGGTCTTCTCGTACCTGAGCATCGGCTCGGGGATCCTCATCTTCCTCACCCTCGCCGCGGTGGCGATCTTCCTGACCACCGAGTCG
>JAAZLF010000614.1 GCA_012799425.1 Actinomycetales bacterium
CTTGGGCGCGAACCCGCGATCTTGTCACTCGGACGACGCAGCGTCTCCGACCAGATGCTCGCGCAGCGCCTCGAGGGAGCGCTCGGCCCGGAAGGAGTGACCGGCATCGGTCACCACCAGCTCCGGGGGCGGGGCGCCGAGCGCCTCCCATGCCGGCGCCGAGCGGGCGAAGGAGTCCCTCGTCGCGGCGATCGGGAAGATGTGATCACGCTCGCCCGCCTCGAGGAGCAGCGCACGCGGCGCGACGAGAGCGGCGATGTCCGCCATCTCGAGCTCGGGCAGCACACCGGGGATGATGTTGCACGGGCAGTGCCGGATCGAGCACAGGCTCGCCGCGAAGCTGCAGAAGTAGGTTGCGACCAGCGCGACGGGGACCGTGGTGTCCACCGCGGCGAGCAGCAACGACACCGCCCCACCGCCCGAGCCGCCGGCGACCGCGACCCGTTGCGGGTCGATCCCGGGCAGCTGCCGCAGCGCCTGCACGGCGGTGCGGGCGTCGGCGACCCGTCGGCCCATGAGCGGCCGGCCGTGCAGGAGATGGCGGGCGGCGTCGATGCCGCAGGAGTTCTCCGCCGCCTCGTACGGCGCGTCCCCTGAATGTCGCGGGAAACGGCGCCGACCGAAGCTGAGCATCTCCGGGCACAGCACCGTGAACCCTTCCCGCACCAGCTTGTGGGCGAGCCCGTCGTGGTACTCGTCCACCGGGTCGGTGCGCACCAGATCGTCGATGCCGCGTCCGTGCCCGGCGATCAGGACCACCCCGGCACCGTTCGCGGCCGACGGTTCGGGACGCAGCAGGAACGCCGGGATCGGCGCGTCCTCGCCGCCGTGAAGGCCCACCTCGACGGGTGCGCCGCGGGCGGGGGCCTCGGGATGGTGGGCGAGGTGGCCTGTTCCGGCGGGCTCGGAAGCGATGCCGAGCAGGGAGCGAAGGCGGTCGCGTCGCATCTCCCTCTCCCCCAACATCAGCCCTTCACCGAGCCGATCAGGGCACCCTTGACGAAGAATCGCTGGATGAAGGGGTAGACCATCAGCATCGGCAGCGTCGCCACCGCGATCACGGCCATCTTCACCGACTGCGCCGGTGGCACCACGTCCACTGCGGAAGCATCAGCGTTCACACCGCTCGAGACGATGACGATCTGCCGCAGCAGCACCTGGATCGGCCACTTCGTCGAATCGTTGATGTAGAGCACAGCGTGCATGTACGTGTTCCAGTAGGTCACCCCGTAGAACAGGCCGATCGTCGCGATCGAGGCGATCGACAGCGGCAGCACGATCCGCGCGAACACCCCCAGTTCGGAGCACCCGTCGATGCGCGCGGACTCCTCGAGGCTCTCGGGGATCCCGGAGAAGAAGTTCCGCATGATCACGAAGTTGAACGCGTTGATCAGCACCGGCAGGACCAGGGACCACAGCGAGTCCAGCAGCCCCAGCTTGGACACCACGATGAACGTGGGGATCATGCCGCCGCTGAACAGCATCGTGAACACGACCATGAAGTTCACGGCACGCCGCCCCACCAGGCGCGGCTTCGCCAGCGCGTAGGCCATCAGCGCGGTCACCAGGAGGCTGAGGAAGGTGCCGCCGAGGGTCACGATGGTCGAGACGCCCATCGCACGGAAGATCGTGGGGGTCGAGAGGATGTAGCGGTACGCATCGAGCGTGACCTCGCGCGGGATCAACAGGAAGTTGCTGGTCGCGAGCTCCCCGGGTGTCGCAAAGGAGCTGCCGATCACGTGGACGAAGGGGATCGCGCACAGCAATGCGAAGCCGCTGAGGATGATCACGTTGACCACTCGGAACACCTGCTCGCCCGGGGTGAGGGGGCGCAGTGCGGAAGCGCCGCTGCGCCGGCGTCGTCGCTGCGGTGGCGGATCGGCGGCCAGGACCGCCTGGACGGGAGACTCGGTGGTGTGTGCGGGCTGTGAGGTGGTCATGAGGGGCTCCCATCCGTGACAGGACGAAGTGCGAAGAAGCCGGCGGCGACGAAGAAGACGAAGGCGAGCGGGAACAGGATCAGCTGGCTGCCCAGCAGGCACGCGAGGCCGGCGGCGAGGACCCACCACCCGGCGGCACGCCGCCAGGGCCGACGGCGGGCGAGGAACCAGCCGACCGCGGACAGCAGCAGTACGGCGATCAGCGTGACGGAGAACCAGGCGGCGAGGGTGCGCGCCAGCTCATGAGCCTCGGCCACCGCGAGCCCGGGATCCGCGCCGACCAGTGCGGGCATCACCACCTGCTCGAAGGTGGCCATGTCGATCCGGTTCATCACCAGAGCGAAGCCTCCCAGAGCCACGAACGACAGCCCCATCCCCACGCCCAGCAGCCACAGCTCGGTGGTGCGGGAGATCGCCGGCGCCGCCTGCTCGCGGCGGGGACGGGACGTGCGCCGCCCCTCAGCCATCGTGGACATCGCTCCCCCTGACGTCGAGTTCGAGATCGGTGCACTCGGTGGTCAGGACCGGGTCACCCTCGACACCGCGCACGCGCACCTGGCTGAGCACGCCGCCGTCGACGAATCCCAGCTCGATCCCCGAACGGGTCCGCTCGATGACTCCCTCAGCCATCTCCGGGGC
>JAAZLF010000615.1 GCA_012799425.1 Actinomycetales bacterium
CGGCCCCGACCGCCTGGGGCGACAGCCCCGCCTGGCGGGCGACCTGCAGGGCGAAACCGGGGTCCGAGAGGGTCACCGCGACCGTGGGTGCCAGACGGTGCAGGTCCAGTGGCTTCGCCTCCGGGGCGACCTGCAGCAGGTCCAGCACCTCCGCATCTGCGGTGAGCACGGTCGTGGCACGGGAGACCTGCACCCGGCCGTGCCGGCGCTGCTCGTCCCGCAGCAGATAGGTCAGGGCCTGGGGCACGGGGGAGCGGGAGACCTCCTCGAGCAGGATCAGCAGCGCCTCCGCATCCCGACCGTCACCGAGCGCGCGGCGCACGGCGGCAGCGGTGAACCGGAGCGTGAGAGCGCCGCCGCGGGAGACCACCTCGGCCCAGTCCAGCAGGGGCATCAGGCGCTCGGCGGGGCGCCCGGGGATCACCGCGGTGAGGTCCGCGTCCAGCAGCACCTCCTCCACCGGCGCGGGCGCAGACTCCGAGAGTACGGCGGCCAGGCGCGCATCGGCCTGCGTGATCTCTTCATCCAGCGCGAAGACCAGCTCGTGGCCGAGCACCGTGAGCGCCCCGCCGTCGAGCAGGCCCAGCGCCTGCCCCTCGAGCAACAGCGCGGAAGTCTCCTCGCGGATCACCTCCGCGGGCACCAGCGGGAACGCCCAGGCCAGCGCAGCGACCAGGGACTCTTCGCTCGCGTCCACGCCCGGTGCGGTGCGCAGCAGGCGCAGCAGGCTACCGCGCCGGGTGCGGACCCCGTCGCGGCGGGTCATCTCCGACAGCAGCGAGCGGCCCGTACCACTCGAGTCAGGGGTCCCCACCACGGCGGCGACGTGATGACCTCGCGCCCACGCCAGCGCCAGCTCGGCCCAGCGCTGCTCCGGGCGCAGCTGACGGTGGCTGTCCCACTCCGCGGTGGGATGCCATTCCTCGCCGTCATGGCCGATCAGCCCGGCCTGCCAAGCGGACTGCAGGACTGTCGCGTAGGTCAGTAGCGGGGCCCCGGCCCGTTCGGCGAGGCGTCGCAGATCCCGCTGGGGGAGCCCGCCTCGGCGCAGCACCCCCGGCGGATCCTCGTCGAAACCGCGCACGGTCCCCAGCAGGCGCAGCGCCTCGAAGGCCCGCTCGACGGACTGCGCTGTACGGGACCCGGGGAACCGCTCGGTGAGCTCGGGACCGTCGGGCGAGGGCCGCAGAGCCACGTGGGTGCGGCGCACCCTGCCGTCCCGCAGGGCGAGCTGGACGGTGCGGGGGATGGCCAGCGACTCCCCGTCGGCCACCACGATCCCCGCGGCGAGCAGGTCCGAGGCGAGCCGGCCGCTCCCGGCGACCGCACTGGGCCCCCAGGCGAGCGTCTCGAGAACCTCCGGGAGGGTGTCTCGGGCCCGCTCCACCCGCTGGCGCGCCTCCTGCTCGGACGGATCCTCGGGGGAGGGCGCGGCGAGACCGGCCGGCGTGCGCAGTCCGTCCCGCAGCGGACGGATCAGATGCAGCTCATCCTCTCCCCACACCAGGGCGAGGGTGATCAGCCGTTCGAGGCCGGCGGCGATCGTCGCCGGAGCGGAGGAGACGGCGGCGGCCAGCTGTGCGGGTGAGGCGCCGTCCTCGAGCACCGCGAGAGCTTCGACCAGGTGCAGCTCCGGCAGGGTCAGCGCTTCCAGCGCGCGACGGGCAGAGGTGGAGCCCGCCGCGCGCGCCGCGAGCGGGCCGATCCCGCGCGGAAGGGGCGAGGTGAGATCCGGTCGGGCGACGAGCAGGGCCTCGAGGCGGTCGTCGCCGAACCGTCGCAGGGAGTCCGCGAGGGACCGGATCACAGCGGTCATGATGCGATCCAGCATAGGGTGGTCCGCTGTGAGGATGCGGGGGCGCTCGCCCCCGCGTCGCCCCCATAGCCCAATCGGCAGAGGCGGCCGCCTTAAAAGCGGCACAGTGCGGGTTCGAGTCCCGCTGGGGGCACCGTCGGCCGCGGCTCGGCCACAATGGAGGGCATGACCCTCAGTTCTGACGACTCCACCCTGGGGCCCGAGCAGGCCGCACAGCTCGCCGCCCGTCTCGACGACGTCCTCGCACGGCTCGACGCCGCCGCTGAGGGCACGGGTCGGGACAGCCGTGAGATCACCCTGCTGCTGGCCACCAAGACCCGCAGGCCCGCGGAGATCGCGCTGGCCGTTCAGCTGCTGCGCGAGCGCGGCCGCACCGTCGCGGTGGGGGAGAACCGCGCCCAGGAGATCGCCAAGCATTCCGACCCGCTGCTGGCGGACAACGAGGTGCCTCGCCACTTCATCGGGCGTCTGCAGACCAACAAGGCCCGGGATGTGGTGGCCTTCGCCGAGATGATCCACAGCGTGGACCGCGAGGGCATCGCCGACGCGCTCGAGCGGCGCGCCGAGATGGCGGGTCTGAGCCGTGAGGTGCTGGTGCAGGTCAACACGTCCGGGGAGGAGTCCAAGGGCGGCTTCGCCCCCACGCTCGAGGCGCTCGCGCCGATCGTGGAGCGGCTGCGGGCCAGCGACGTGCTCCGCCCGGCGGGCCTGATGACGATCGGCGCCAACACCACCGATGCCGCTGCGGTGCGGGAGTCGCTGCACCTGCTGCGGAGCCTGCGTGACGAGGTGCGCGAGCGCCTGGGCGCCGAGGAGCTCGTGGAGCTGTCGATGGGCATGAGCGGCGACCTCGAGATCGCCGTCGAGGAGGGCGCCACGATCGTGCGCCTCGGCTCGGCGATCTTCGGTGCCCGCCCCGCCTGACCGCGTCGCGCTCGCAGTCTCAGCCCGCGCCGGGGCCGACGAGGGCGGCCGGCAGCCCGTACTCGTGCTCGAGCACCTCGCAGGCCGCGCCCGCTGCGATCAGGTCGATGCCGCGGGTGGACAGCAGCACCTCGACGTGCACGTGGGACTCGGCGCGCAGCGACTCGTCGAGCGCCTGCCGGATCGCCTCCATGGTCGTGGCGTGGTGGGCGTAGACGGAGCGGCCCCCCAGGACCACGCGGTCCACATCGACCAGTCGCACCAGGTCCATCACCACGGTCGCCAGCACCTGCGCGGCACGCCCCGGATCTCCTTCCTCGAGGGCGGCGAGGTACTCGGCCTGGGCACAGCCGCGGCGGCCGCAGGGGCACGGCGTGCCGCCCATCCGCACCACCGTGTGCCCGGCCTCCCCGGCGCGGGAATGGGCCCCGCGCACCATGGCGCCGTCCAGTCGCAGCGCCGCGCCCAGGCCCTCCTCCGCGAGCACCAGAGCGGCGTTGTCGAGCAGGCCGGGCTGCGACCAGCTCTCTCCCACCAGGGCGGCGCGGGAGTCGTGGTCCAGCAGCACCGGGAGCGAGAGCTCCTCGAGCAGCAGGGAGCGGACGGAGGCGCCGTGCCAGGCATCGGCCGGGGAGGAGGCGCCGCGGTAGACGCCCTCGGTGGAATCGACGGGGCCGGGCATGCCCACCCCGACGCCGAGCAGCTCCCCGGGCCCGTGCTGCGCCAGGTCTCGGGAGACCCCCGCGAGGGCTGAGATCAGCTCGGGCACCGGCTGCCCGCGATCGATCTCGACCTCCCTGCGCACGAGGATCTGGCCGGTGAGGTCCGTCACCACGCCGTGCAGGCGGGACCGGGTCAGGTGCAGTCCGATCGCCCTTCGCGACTCCGGGACGATCCGGTACAGGGTGGTGGGCTTGCCGGGGCCGAAGGAGACGGAGCCGATCTCCGCCATCAGCCCGCGTTCGCTGAGCCGGGACAGGATCTTCGAGATCGCCTGCGGCGTGACCTGCAGGGCCTCAGCCAGACCGGTCCTGGCCACCGGTTCTCCGCGGCGTGCGACAGCCAGCACGGCGGCATCATGGGCGCCCGCCACGCGGTCCAGGGGTCCGGTCGGCTTCACGGCGCTCATCCTCGCACGCCGCCCGCGGAGGCGGCGGGCACGGAGGCGAGGAGCTCACTGCGGAACGGAGTGTGACATGGCTCCGCTCCGCCACCGCTTGACCTAACGCAACAGCGTTTGCTTATTCTGTTCCCCGGTCGATGACGCCCTCCCGCATCTGCTTCCCGACAGTCGAGGAATCCTCATGACCCTCAGCATCGACACCCGCCCGGCCCCGCCGCCCGCCCGCGCGAGCGCCCCGCACGAGATCACCCCGCGACGGCGCACCTTCGCCCTCCTCGCCCTCGCCCTGGGAGGAGTGGGCATCGGCGCCTCCGAGTTCGCGACCATGGGCCTGCTGCCCGGCATGGCTCAGGGCCTGCTGCCCGCCCAGATGGCCGCCGATCCGGAGGCGGGCATCGCCCGCGCCGGCCTGCTGATCACCGCCTACGCCCTCGGCGTGGTCGTCGGCGCGCCCGTGCTCGCACTGCTCTCCGTGCGCTGGAGCCGCACCTCGATGATCATCGCCCTGGCCGTGGCGCTCGCCGCCGGCACCGTGCTGTCCGCGCTGATGCCGAGCTTCGAGCTCACCGTGCTCGCCCGCTTCCTCGCCGGGATCCCGCACGGCGCCTACTTCGGCGTCGCCTCGCTGCTGGCCGCCTCCCTGATGGGCCCCGGCAGCCAGGGCAAGGGCGTCGCCGTGGCCCTGTCAGGGCTGACCGTCGCGAACCTCGTCGGCGTGCCGCTGATGACCGCCCTCGGGCAGGTCGCCGGCTGGAGGACCGTCTACCTCGTCATCGCCGTGATCTTCGTGCTGACGGTGCTCGCCCTGCGCTGGACGCTGCCGCCCCAGCCCGCGGTCGCTGGCCGGCGGGCCGTGGACGAGGTGGTCGCGCTGCGACGCCTGCAGCTGTGGATCATCATGGGCATCGCGGCCGTCGGCTTCGCGGGCGGCTTCGCCGTGTTCAGCTACGTCGCCGACATCACCACCCAGGTCTCCGGCGGCCCCGCCACCATGGTGCCGTGGGTGCTCGCCGCAGCCGGTCTGGGGATGACGCTCGGCAACATCCTCGGCGGCATCACCACCGACCGCTCGCTGCGCGGCACGATGCTGATCGGCTTCCCGCTCTACATCGCCGCCCTGGTGGGCCTGTTCCTCGCCGCCCCGGGATCGCTGCCCGGGCTGCTGATCGGCTTCTTCGCCGTCAACGTCGGCAGCTCGGCGCTCGGCCCGGCGCTGCAGACCTGGCTGATCAAGGTCGCGCACCGCTCCGAGGTGCTCGGCGCCTCGCTCAACCATGCCGCCTTCAACGTCGCCAATGCGCTCGGCGCGGCGCTCGGCGGTGCCGTGATCGCCGGCGGCCTCGGCTACCGGGCCCCGATGGTGGTCGCGATCATGCTGGCCGGCACCGGATTCGTGCTCGTCGTCGCCACCCTGCTCGCGCTGCGCGTGCGCTCACGTCGCACCCTCGCGGTGCTGCGCGAGCACGAGTCGACCTACACCGGGCAGATCCCCGCGATCTCCCCGTCGGCCGAGCCCGCGAGCCCCACCCCGACCGACACGATCCCCGTGCCCGTCGGAGGCTGAACGAGCGGCCGCACGCCATGCGTCAAACTCCGTCACGCAGCATCGCGAGGGTCGGGCCGCAGCCATACAGTGGCGGCAGCAGCCCCGCCGACCCGAGGAGCGAGAGCCACCGTGCAGATCCAGACCTCCGCCATCCATGCCCTGCGGGACCTCGAGCACCGCGCGGTGGTCCCGCCCGTGCACCTGGCCTCGACCTTCGCGCTCGACCCCGCCACCGACGGCGGCGACTTCGCCTACCAGCGCCCCTCCAACCCCACCCGAGCCCAGCTGGAGACGGTGCTGGCGACCCTCGAGGGATCCGCGCACGCCTTCGCCTACGCCTCCGGGATGGCGGCCACCGCCGCGGCGCTGTCGACATTCACCGCGGGCGACGAGATCCTGCTGCCTGCGAGCGTCTACGGCGGGACCTACCGCTTCGTGGACCGGGTGCTGCCCGGCCGAGGAGTCACCGGCCGCTACGTCGACCATCTCGACGACCTCACCGATGCGGACTTCACCCCCGCGACGCGCGCGGTGTTCGTCGAGACGCCCGCCAACCCCACCCTGCGCATCACCGACCTGCGCCGCGTCATCGAGCTCGCCCACCGTCACGATGCGCTGGTGATCGTCGACAACACCTTCATGACTCCGGTGCTGCAGAAGCCCCTCGAGCTCGGGGCCGACGTCGTCGTGCAGTCCGCGACCAAGTACCTCGCCGGGCACTCCGACCTGCTGGCAGGGGTCGTCACCACGAACGACGACCGGCTCGCCGAGGCGTACCGGCTCTCCCAGCAGGCCGAGGGAGGGGTGCTCGCGCCGCAGGACTCGTTCCGCCTGATCCAGTCGCTGAAGACGCTCCCGCTGCGCCTCGAGCGCCAGCAGGCCAACGCCCAGGCGATCACAGAGCACCTGCGCGAGCACGAGGACATCGCAGCGGTGTGGTTCCCCGGCTCCCACAGCGAGCACGAGGCCCGCCTCCACGCCTCGCAGGCGAACGGCCCGGGCGCCGTGCTCTCCTTCGAGCTCGCCGAGGGACTGGACCGCGTCGCCTTCCTCGAGGCCCTGCGCTTCCCCGCCTATGCCGTGAGCCTCGGCGGCGTGGAGTCCCTGATCTGCCGGCCCGCCACCATGACCCATGAGGCGATGACCCCGCAGGCCCGCGCCGCAGCGGGGATCTCCGACGAGATGCTGCGGCTCAGCGTGGGCATCGAGGACCTCCAGGACCTGCTCGGCGACCTCGACCAGGGGTTCGCCGCAGCGCGTCCTCGCTGAGCGCACAGCGGATTTCCAGCTCCGTCCCCAGAAGCGCCCGGTAGGATGGGCGGGTCGGTCCGACGGCAGCACCACGGCCGCCGTCGTCGACCCCATCGATCCACGTGAGGAGCCCCATGGCACGCCAGAACATCGTGTTCGGCCGCGACCAGGCAGTCCACAGCGACGCGAACTACAACGCGCCCCGCTTCGGACAGTCGGCGCAGGCCGCGCCCGCCCAGAACACACAGTGGTCCTCGGGCTTCGACCAGCAGGGCACCGACCAGCTCGAGTCGATGTACAACCGCCCCTCCGCGACCGGCCACGACACCGGCCGGATGACGCTGAAGGACGCGCTGAACGCGATCACCGCGACGCTCGGCATCATCATGGTGGTGGGCTTCGTCGTCGCGATGATGCCCTACGGCCTCGCCCTCGTGGCCGGGGACGCCGGCGCCCAGGCGGGTCTCGCGCTCGCCGGCGCCGCGACCCTGGTCGGCGTGATCGGCGGCCTGGTCGCCGCGCTCGTCAACATCTTCAAGAAGCAGCCCTCGCCGGTCGCGGTGATCGCCTATGCGGTGTTCGAGGGCCTGTTCCTCGGTGGCATCAGCGGCACCATGGAGTACTTCTACTCCGGCATCGCGCTGCAGGCCGTGGTGGGCACCCTCGCCGTGGCCGGCACCGTGCTGGTGCTGTTCCGGGTGGGCGTGCTGCGCACCTCGCCCCGCCTGACCAAGATCTTCATGGTCGCGATGATCGCCTACATGCTCTTCGGCCTGGTGAACATCGGGATGCTGCTCGTGACCGGCACCAGCCTGCGCGACGGCATGCTCGGCCTGATCATCGGCGGTCTCGCCGTGGTGATGGCCTCCTACTCGCTGGTGATGGACTTCGAAGCCGTCCAGCACTCCGCCGAGGCGGGCGTGCCGCGCAAGTACGCCTGGCGCCTGGCCTTCGGCATCGCCGTGACCATGGTGTGGCTGTACGTCGAGGTGCTGCGGATCCTGATGATCCTGCGCGGCAACGACTGACCGGAAGCTCCTCACGGCGCGGCTCGCGCCCGTATCCTGAACGGCGGGTCCTCCGGGGCCC
>JAAZLF010000616.1 GCA_012799425.1 Actinomycetales bacterium
ATGCTCTGTGCCATGACTGGCTCCTTCTGCGAGGTGAGGGGGTCCGAGAAGAACCGAGGAGATGCGGGGAGATCTGAGGAGATCCGGGGAGATCCTAGAGGGCAGGGGCCCCGGGGCCGACGGTCGCGTCGGCCCCGGGGCGATCGCTCAGGACTCGACGACGATGTCCTTCTTGCCGAGTCGGGGCTGCTCGACCTTCAGGGCGAAGGTCATGAGGAACGCGAGGGCGTACAGGATCACGAAGGCCCAGACCACGCCCACGTTCCCGCCCCAGGGGCGCACCACGGCGACCACGAAGGAGCCCAGGAACGTCGCGCCGCCCGCGGCGGTGGTGTACATGGCCATCGCGGCGCCCTTGTGGGCCGGGGCGAGCGCGGGCATGATCGCGCCGAGCGGCACGAAGCCCGCCAGCAGGATGCCGAACACGGTGCCGGCGATGACGGAGACGACGAAGCCCCAGTCGGAGCCGGCGGGGACCCAGTGCGGCACGTACCACCACAGCAGCAGGCCGATCGCGGAGCCGACGATGCCGAACCAGCGCACCGTGGTGGTCCAGCCGACGCGGTCGCCGAGGGCGCCGAAGGCGGCGTTGAACAGGATGTTCCCGGCGAAGATGACCGAGGTCATCAGCAGCCAGCGGGACTGGCCCCAGCCGAGCGTCTCGGCGATCACGGTGGGCAGGATGATGAACATGCCGAACTGCGGCGCGGTGTTGATCAGGCGGGTCAGGAAGCCCATCATCACCTTCTTGTTCTTCAGCGACAGCACCACGCCGGAGAGGATGACCTGCGAGGCGGTCTCGCCCTCGGGAGCGAGACGGCGGTCGCCGTGCTCCTCGCGCACGCCGAAGTAGGCGATCAGGAAGCCGGCCACCACGATCGCGGTGGAGGCGACCATGGCCCAGCGCTCACCGAAGAGCCCGCCGCCGAAGGCGGGGATCAGACCGATCGCGACGAGGGAGCCGAGGGTGGGCAGCCCGCCGGTGAACATGACGTAGAACCAGCCCACGGCGGCACCGGCGCGCTCCTTCGGCGCGACCGCGTTGACCCAGACCAGGAAGGCGAAGGCGAACAGCGGGAAGCCGAAGCCGCGGAACATGTACGTCGCGAAGATCAGCGCCACGGACTCGGTGGCCAGGGCGCCCACGAACGCCGCCTGGAACACGACCCACACGGCGACGCCGAGCAGCATCACCCGGCGCGGGCCCCACAGGTCGGACAGGGCGCCTGCGAGGTACGAGCCGATGAGCGTGGCCAGCGAGTAGAAGGTGATGGCGGTCGCGGCGAGGTTGATCATCTCGTCGCCGCCGCCGAACACGTTGGCCATGTGCGGGGAGACGAAGTTGGTCTCCACGCCGTTGCCGGTCATGAAGATGAGCACGCCGAGGAAGCCCCAGCGCAGGACATGGGGGATGCCGAGGCGGTCCAGGGCGGTCTCCTGAGCGGAGCCGGGGGCGGGGACGGCCGGGCTGCCGGTCGTCGCGGGGGATGCGGAGCTCATGCGGGGCACTCCTGTGTGCGGTGGTGAGGACGGCACGAGACGGCCGACGGCGCAAGGCGGCGTCGGCCGTCTCGAGGGGGTCAGAGTCCGGGGAGGATGGAGACCTTGACGGAGGCGCCCGCGGAGTCGGCGACCGAGTCGAGGGCCTTCTGGAAGTCCGCGAGGGCGAACTGGTGGGTGCAGATCTCCTCGAGGGGCAGATCGCCCTTCTCGATGATCTTGATGGCGGCGGGCCAGGTGTGGGGGCCCAGGTGGGCGCCGCGCACGTCGAGCTCCTTGTCGTCGGAGATGATCGACCAGTCCACCGAGACGTTCTCCTTGAACACGGAGTACTCGACGAAGCGTCCGAGCTTGCGCAGCAGGTTCAGGCCCTGCGGGACTGCGCTGGGGTGGCCGGTGCACTCGATGTAGACGTCAGCGCCGTAGCCGCCGGTCAGGCCGCGGATCTCCTCGTAGATGTCGACCTTCGAGGGGTTCAGGGTGAGATCGGCGCCGCACTTCTTCGCCAGCTCGAGCTTGTCGTCGTCGAAGTCGAGGGCGATCACGAGCTTGGGGTTCTTGTGGGCGGCGCCGATGATCGCGCCGAGGCCGATCGGGCCGGCGCCGGCGATGACGACGACGTCGTCGAACTGCAGCTCCGCGCGCTCGACCGCGTGCATCGAGCAGGACAGCGGCTCGGCGTAGGCGGCGTGCTGCGGGGCGATCTCCTTGGAGATGCGGTGGGCGCGGGCCAGCGGGGGCACGATCATGTAATCGGCCATGCCGCCGTTGAAGCTCTTGAAACCGAACATGTCGTGCGGATCGCACATCCAGTACCAGCCGCGCTGGCAGTACATGCACTCGCCGCAGGGGACGATCTGCTCGACCACGATGCGGTCGCCGACGGAGACGCCGTGGCGGGCCAGGGCCTCCTGGGACCCCTGCACGACCTCGCCGGTGATCTCGTGACCGGGGATGATGCCCGGCTCGACCCATCGGTCGCGGTTCTCATCGCCCCAGAACTTGGCGGCGCCGGCGTAGGCCTTGAGGTCGCTCGCGCAGACGCCGACGGCCTCGACCTTGATCAGCAGCTCATCGGCGGCGGGGGTGGGGACGGGGCGCTCCTCGAGGCGGTAGTCCTCGGGCGCATGCATGACGACGGCCTGCATGGTCTGCGGGATCTCGGTCATCTCGACACATCTCCTTCGATACGTTCCGGGACGGACCCGGTCGGGCGGATCGGCACGACTCCGGTGCCGGGGCGCGTCCTCGACGCTCCTCCAGGGCGTCCCTGCGGGGCCGTCCTCTCACCCTACCGACTCTAGGCACCGCCGAGAACATTCGTCAAGCACAAATGTTCCAGCGAAGGGCGCGCGGAGCCCTCCTCACCCTGACGGGCACGTCGGCGCAGGTCAGCACCCCTCAGCGCGGAGCTCCGTGAACTCCGTCTCCCCCGGAGTCAGGCGGGCAGCTCGACCCCGGCCTCGGCGAGCACGGCCTCCGCCGTGGGCACATCCGTGATCAGCGAGGTGAACAGCCCCGCCTTCGCGCCGGCGCGGATGGAGGGCACCTTCTCGCCGCCGGCGGCGAGAGCGATCGTGGTGGGGATCGCGCGCAGCATCTCGAGCGGGAGCCGCACCAGGAACTCCGAGCCGGGGAAGGTGCGGGTGGACCCCTCCCCGTCGAAGAAGTGCAGGCAGATGTCGCCGGCGGCCCCCTGCAGCGCAGGCTCGTGGCGCGGGACGACGGAGGTGAGGCTGGCGCGGCTGTCGTAGGGTCCGCCGATGCCGAGCACGGCGGCACGGGCCCCGTCCCACAGATCCACCACCGAGCGGAAGCCGGGATCGGCCTGCAGGGAGGCCCAGAGCGTGGGGCTGGTCTGCGCCGGGGCGAAGAGGAAGCGCGGCTCCGCGCCGGTGCGGTCGGCGAACTGCCGCACGATCTCATTGGTCTGGAAGGCGGGATCCGGCTCCTGCTGCCCGCCGCCGGTGGGCACGATCAGAGCGCCCGGCAGGGGCGGCATGCCGCCCATGCTCGCCACCGAGCTGACCGTCTCGCCCGAGGCGAGCAGGACCGCCTCCCCGGGACGGATCCCGAGCCCGCTCAGCTCCTCGCCCAGCAGGCCGCCGATCCCTCGGTACCCCCGCTGGACCTGGTCCCCCGGGGCGATCCGCACCGAGTCGATGCCCAGCAGCCCGCGCAGCCGCGCGGCGAGCTCCTCCAGGTCGACCGTGGGGACGTCGAGCACCTCGAACCGGACCATGCCGATGCGTCGCGCCTCGGCGAGCAGCTTGCTGATCGAGGGGCGGGAGACCCCGAGACGGTCCGCGATCTCAGCCTGCCGCAGGCCGTCGACGTAGTAGGCGGAGGCGGCACGATGCAGCAGGTGCATGTCCATCGACGTCTCGAGCATGGCGTCCCTCCTGAGTCGTGGCCGAGCCATGGGCGATGACTCGTTCGCGGCGCGGGGCACGGGCCGCCGTCGTCGGGAGCTGCGCAGTGCCGCCGTCGCCACGCGAGAACAATAGTTCCGCACATTTGTCCCGAAAGCAACCGGAGGTGGCGGCCGCACCGCAGCGCCAGCGGCCCCCGCGTCCCGATGGCAGGATGGCTCGATGTGTTCCCGACCGGGTCAGCCGGCACCGGGACGCGAAGCGTACAGGAACAGGGAACGAGGCGAAGGATGACTGCTCGCGCGAGCGCGGTCCTCGGGGTCGACGTCGGCACCTCGAGCACGAAGGGGGTGCTGGTCGCGCTCGACGGGACGATCCTGCGCACCGCCGTGCGCGAGCACTCGGTGCAGCGCCCCGCGGCGGGACAGGTCGAGATGGACGCCGCGGTGTGGTGGGACGAGTTCGTCTCGATCGCGCGCGAGCTCACCTCCGCGCAGGACGCCGAGGTCACCGCGATCGGCGTCTCGGGGATGGGCCCCTGCGTGGTCCTCGCCGACGAGCACGGCGCCCCGGTGCGCCCGGCGATCCTCTACGGCGTGGACACCCGCGCCGAGGAGCAGATCCGGCGTCTGACCCATGTGCTCGGGCAGGAGGAGATCGTCGCCCACTGCGGAGCGGTGCTGACCTCCCAGTCCGCGGGCCCGAAGATCTCCTGGATCGCCGAGCACGAGCCCGAGACCTACTCCCGTGCCCGCCGTCTGTTCATGCCCGCCTCGTACCTCGCCTTCCGCCTCACCGGCGAGTACGTGATGGACCACGTCAGCGCGAGCCAGACCTCTCCTCTGTACTGCCTGCGCGACCGCGACTGGCACTCCCCCGACGCGTCCCACGTCGGCCCCGGGATCGAGTGGTCCCAGCACATCGCGCCGGGTCTCGAGCTGCCCCGGCTGCGCTGGGCAGGCGAGGCCGCAGGGACCGTCGACGCGGACGTCTCCGCCCTCGTGCCGGGCCTGCCCTCCGGGATTCCGGTGATCAGCGGGACGATCGACGCGTGGGCGGAGGCGGTCAGCGCCGGCGCCACCCGGCCCGGCGACCTGATGCTGATGTACGGCACCACCACCTTCCTGGTGGCCACCACCTCCGAGCCGATCGTCAGCCGCGCTA
>JAAZLF010000617.1 GCA_012799425.1 Actinomycetales bacterium
CCTCAGCCAGACCGGTGCCAATCTTCTTGCGCGTCATCTGGACCAGCCCGAGGCTGGTCACCTCGGCGACCTGATGCCTCGTGCGGTCACGACCCAGGCACTCAACCAGTCGACGCAGGAGCAATTCCCGGTTGCTCGGCAACACCATGTCAATGAAGTCGATGACGATGATGCCGCCGATGTCGCGCAGCCGCAGCTGACGCACGATCTCCTCGGCGGATTCGAGGTTGTTCTTGGTGACCGTCTCCTCGAGAGAGCCGCCGGAGCCGGTGAACTTGCCGGTGTTCACGTCCACGACGGTCATCGCCTCGGTGCGGTCGATCACCAACGAGCCGCCGGAGGGCAGGTAGACCTTGCGATCCATGGCCTTCAGCAGCTGCTCGTCGATGCGGTGCTTGGCGAACACGTCTTTCTCGCCGACGTGGCGGGTGACGCGGTCCAGCAGGTCCGGGGCCACGTCGCTGACGTACGCGTGGACATCGTCGTGCACCTTGTCGCCCTCGACGATCAGGGAGGTGAAGTCCTCGTTGAAGACGTCGCGCACCACCTTGATCGCGATGTCCGGCTCCTGGGACAGCGCCACCGGGGCGGAGCGGCTCTTCTGCGCCTTGGTGATCTTCTCCCACTGGGCGCGCAGACGCTCGACGTCGTGGGTGAGCTCCTCCTCGCTCGCGCCCTCGGCGGCAGTGCGCACGATGACGCCCGCGTCCTCGGGGATGATCTGGCGCATGATCTTCTTCAGCCGCGAACGCTCGTTGTCGGGCAGCTTGCGGGAGATGCCGGTCATCGAACCGCCGGGCACGAACACCACGTAACGGCCGGGCAATGAGATCTGGCTGGTCAGGCGGGCGCCCTTGTGCCCGATCGGGTCCTTGGTGACCTGGACCAGCACCGGGTCGCCGCTCTTGAGCGCGAGCTCGATGCGGCGCGGCTGGCCCTCGAGGCCCACCGCGTCCCAGTTGACCTCGCCGGCATAGAGCACGGCGTTGCGGCCCTTGCCGATGTCCACGAAGGCCGCCTCCATCGAGGGCAGCACGTTCTGGACCTTGCCCATGTACACGTTGCCGACCATGGAGGTCTGCGCCTTCTGGGCGACGTAGTGCTCGACGAGCACGTCGTCCTCGAGCACCGCGATCTGGGTGCGCCCGGCGCGCTCGCGCACCACCATCGACCGCTTGACGGACTCGCGGCGGGCCAGGAACTCGGCCTCGGTGATCACGTTGCGGCGACGACCGGCGTCGCGCCCCTCACGGCGGCGCTGGCGCTTGGCCTCGAGGCGGGTCGAGCCCTTGACGGCCTGCACCTCATCGCGGGCCTCGCGGACCTTGACGACGGTGTTCGGCGGATCGTCCGGCGAGCCGGAGTCGTCGTTGCTGCTGCCCGAGCGGCGGCGTCGACGGCGGCGCCGGGACCCGGAGGAGCTCGAGGAGCCCGAGTCGCCGTGACGGCTGTCCTCGTCGGAGCCCTCCTGCGAGGAGGAGTCGTTCTCGTCCGCGTCGTGATCAGAGGGCTTCTCGCCCGATCCGTCCTCGGAGCCCGCGGCGGTCTCGTCCTCGCCGCGGCCGCGGCCGCGGCGGCCTCGGCCGCCTCGACGGCGACGTCGGCGCGAGCTGCCGCCCGAGCTGTCCGAGGAGCGATGGTCCTCGCCGTCGCCGTCCTCCGAGTCGGTGTCGGAGTCGGAGTCGGTGTCGGAGCGCGCGCCGGCGTCCTCGTCCTGGTCCGACGCGGCGGCGCCGGCGTCGCGCTGCGACGAGCGTCGCGAGCGGCTGCGACGGCTGCGGGTCGGTGCCTCCTGCTCGTCCTGTGCGGGCTCGTCGTCTTCGCCCTCGTCCTCGGCGGCCGCGGCGAAGGACAGGTCCGCCGAGCCGACCGGTGCACCCTGGGAGCCGACGGTCGTGCGGGGCTGCGGGGTCGGGGCCTGGAAGAGCAGGGAGGCGAAGTCCATCTGCACCTGCTCGCGTCGACGGGCGCGGTCATCGTCGACGCCGTCGGACTCCTCGCCGGAGCTGCCGCGGGCGGAGGCCAGCGCGCGCAGGTCATCGACGACCGGGTTGCCATCCTCCTGCTCGTCGAGGCTGCTCTCCTCGGCGATCGTCTCCTCGGCGGCAGGCGTGATCTGCGCGGCGGTCTCTTCCTGGACCTGCGGTTCGTCACCGCTCGGCTCCTCGACGGGAGCGGCAGGGGCGAGGGCCGGCGCACCGGCCGGCGCTCCGGCACGGCGGCGGGGGCGCTTGGTCGCAGCCGGAGCCTCCTCGACCGGGGTGCTCTCCTGCGAGGCGACGACGGTGCGCGGTGCGGTCGACTCGGGCTGCGGGACGGTGGGAGGGGTGAAGGCGGGGGCGCCCGCGGGAGCTCCCGCTCGGCGCCGACGCCGCGCCGGCGCGGTGGTCGCCGTCTCGTCCGACGAGTCGTTCTCGGGATTATGGGTGCTGTCAGCCATACGGCCGTCTCCTTCTGGAGGACCAGCGCACCCTGGTCCCGTCTGGTCATCGTCGCTGTGGACGGAAGTCTCAAGCCCTCGCCGTCGCGCAGCTCCCCTGTGGAAGCGCTGCGATGCCGACCGAGGGAGCACTGCGGTCGCGGTCGTCCGCGTAGCCGGTGCTCCGACGTCACGACGCCGGGAGGTTCCCCCACCCGGTACGGAGCGGAAGAGTGCCGCGATCAGTATGGCACAGGGCTCATCCGGCACCGCGGACGACATGCGTCCTCACGCGGCGCGAGCTGCTCGCTGCGTCGTCGGGACCATCGTCCTTCCGCTCTCGGCGTCCGGCGCGTAGCTTGCATGACGTCGTGTCGTCCTCCCGGAAGGATCCATGGAAGCCCTCGACCTCGCCCGGTGGCAGTTCGGCATCACCACCGTGTACCACTTCATCTTCGTGCCGCTCACCATCGGGCTCTCGCTCCTCGTGGCGA
>JAAZLF010000618.1 GCA_012799425.1 Actinomycetales bacterium
GCCCCCGGCTCCCGCCCCGTCGGGCCCGCAGGAGACTCCGTCCGAGGAACCTGCCGAGGCTGCCGAGTCGGAGCGGCCCTCGAGCCCCGGGACGCCGCCGGAACCTGCGCCGAGCGAGCCCGGTCCGACTGATCCGGAGCAGAGCGAGCCCGCTCCGACTGATCCAGGGCCGAGCGAGCCTGAGCCGAGCGAGCCTGAGACGCCTGCCCCGAGCCAGACCGAACCTGCCGACGGCGGAGGCGAGGACGACGAGGAGACCGCTGAGGACGGCGACGGCGACTAAGCCCGGCAGGCGACGGTGAAGCCGCCGTCCGCGAGGACCGTGCGGTATTCGGTGTCCCATTCCTGCTGAGCCCAGAGCGCCGTGTCCTGCGGCGGGTCACCTCCCCAGGAGAAGGCGTGGTGGTCGCTGAGCACGCAGTCGGGCACGCGCTCGTTGGGGCCGTGCAGCCACTGCACATCGTGCTCGGGGACCGCATGGGCCATCAGTGTGATGTCCACGGCCAGCACCGACCCCTCCGGCACCGCCTCGAGCGCCGCGGCCGCGGGCTCCGCCCGCCAGGTCGGCTCCCAGCGCTCAGGACGGACCACGTCCAGGATCGGCATCGCGGAGCCGAGCAGGAGGGTCACCGCGGCAGAGGCGGCGACCGCCGTGACGCGGATCCGTCGCGCCGGCCGTGGAGCATCGCGCCGCCACCAGGCCGTGGCCCGCCCTGTGCGCCGGTCGCCGAGGGCGTCCAGCATCGCCGCCGTCGCTATCGGCATCAGCACCGCGTTGTAGTGCCAGTACCAGTCCCAGTAGAACTCCACGGTGCCGGTGAAGCGCCAGGCGAGCGTGGGCAGCATCAGCGCGATCAGCGGCGAGCGCCCGCCGATCAGGCCCGCGGCCAGCAGCAGCATCAGCACGGTCAGCCACTTCGCGGGTGGCCAGAACACCTCCAGCGGCGAACCGAGGTTGTCGGTGTAGTCGTACTGGCCCGCCGTGTTCAGCAGCGGCAGGATCACGAACGTCGCCAGCGCGAACCAGACCACGCCCCAGCCCGCCAGCGCGATCCCTGCGCCGCGGCGGCGGCGGTGCCGCAGCGCGATCAGCACGCCCAGCAGGGCCACCGTCAGTCCCAGATCCTCCTTGACGAACACCAGCGGCGCCGCCCAGAGCACCGAGGCGAGGGGACGCTCGCGCAGCAGCGCCGTCAGAGACATCGCCAGCAGCGGCACCGCGAAGGCGATCTCGTGGAACTGCACCGAGGCGGCGGACTGCAGACCGAAGGAGAACACGTACGCCCCGCCCGCGACAGCACCCGGGCCCAGGCCCAGGCGGTCGATCGCCAGGCGGGTCAGCGGGATCGCGGAGACCCCGAACAGCAGCGCTTGGGTCCACAGCAGCGCCTCGCCGGAGGGCCAGGCCCACCACACCGGGGCCAGCAGCACCAGCAGCGGATGGAAGTGATCGCCCAGCAGGTTCACCTCATCGCCCTTGATGGGCACGATCGGGGCTCGCAGCTCTCCGTAGGCGCGGGCGAGCTGGGTGAAGATCCCCAGGTCCCACGAGCGGGCCACGAGATTGCGGAACTGCTGGGAGCCGAGCAGGCCGTAGGCCAGGGTCGCCGCGATCGCGAGGAGCCCCGGGGCGAGGCGGTGCGCGAGCCCGTCCTCATCGTGGGAGCGGGCCGCGCCGTGACGGGGCACGGAGGGGGCGTCGACCGGAATGTCCACGGTGCGAGGGTATATGGCGTGACCGGAGGGTCCGCGGAGCTCTATTCTTCGTCGATGACCTCGCACTCCATCGCGTCCCCGCTCCGCTCCGCCGCCGCGGCCGCCACCATCGGCGGGCTCAGCCTCATCGAACCCCGCCGTCTGGGCC
>JAAZLF010000619.1 GCA_012799425.1 Actinomycetales bacterium
GTCCAGCGCTTGAAGCGGCGCCAGGCGGCGGGGGCCGAGCCGCGCCAGCGGTGGCCCAGCGCGTAGTCCAGGAACAGCAGCGGGATGCCGGCGGTCAGCAGCGCGACCAGGTACGGCAGGATGAACGCGCCGCCGCCGTTCTCGTAGGCGACGGCGGGGAAGCGCCAGATGTTGCCCAGGCCCACGGCGGAGCCGATGGCGGCGAAGATGAACGCGGTGCGGCCGGAGAAGGCGCCGCGATCGGCGCTCGGCGCTGCCGCGCCGGCGGATGAGGTCGATGCACTCACGGTGTGCCTCCGAGGGAGCTGCGCCGCATGGCGGCGCGGGGTGGAAGCCGTCGACGATGACGGCCCGAGGAAGGACGGTGCCCGAGGGCGATGCCGGTCCGCGGGGGTGAGCGGTCCAGGAGCGCACGAGCACGGGATCGCCGCGTCGCGCTGTGTGGATGGTACCGCCACGCCGGGGGCCGACGGGATCGGCGCGGGCACATGTGTGACGGTCCGCCTGGCACGGCCGCGCCACCGCGGGGCGATCTTCCGGTGAACATCCGCCCTCGATCTCCCTCGCATCGGCCCCGCAGAAAGCGACCTGGCTTACATTGGCCGACATGTCTTCAGAGTCGACGGCACATCCCCAGGACCCCCGCGCCGAGGTCTCCACCGCCTATCTCCGGCAGCTCGACGAGGAGCGCGAAGCGGCGATGCGCGTCTCCGTGCACCCGGGCTCCGCCTTCGAAGGCGCTGCGGAGGATCTCCACCTCCGGCTCGAGGAGCTGGTCGCGCAGGATGCCCACGAGATGACCGCACTGATGCTCGACCTCGCCGCGCACCCCGAGCTCGCGTTCGAGGAGCACCGCTCCGCCCGGGCGCTCGCCGCGGCCCTCGCCGCGCACGGCATTGAAGCGCAGGTGGGGGTGCACGGCCTGGACACCGCGTTCCGGGCCGAGATCCGCGGAACCGGCGCGGAGCACGAGGATGCGCCGACGCTCGCGATCCTCTCCGAGTACGACGCCCTGCCGGGCGTGGGCCACGGCTGCGGCCACAACGTCATCGCGGTGATGGGGCTGGGGGCGTTCCTGGCGCTCGCCGCGCTCGCGCAGGAGGACCCGTCGGCCGTGCCCGGGCGGGTGGTGCTGCTGGGAACCCCCGCCGAGGAGGGGCACACGGGCAAGGAGCACATGGCGCGCGAGGGCGCCTTCGAGGGGCTGGACGCCGCCGTGATGGCGCACCCCTACGGCTACGACCTCGCCGACCAAACCTGGCTGGGCAGACGCACCCTGACCGTCGAGTTCCACGGCCACACCGCCCACGCCTCCGCCCAGCCCTATATGGGCCGCAACGCCCTGGACGCGGCGAGCCTGATGTACCAGGGCCTGGGGCTGCTGCGGCAGCAGACCCCGCCCACCGACCGCATCCACGCCGTGATCCGTGAGGGCGGGGAGCGGGCGAGCGTGATCCCCGACCATTCGAGGCTGGACCTCTACGTGCGCTCCCAGCGGCCCGAGACTTTGAGGGTCCTCTCCGACAGGGTCGAGGACGTGGCCCGCGGCGCGGCGCTGATGGCCGGCGTCGGCCTCACCGTGCGCTGGGACGAGCACCCGCCCTCCCTGCCGGTGCGCACCAACGAGGCGCTCACCGGACGCTGGGTCCAGGCGCAGCGCCGGCGCGGCCGCGACCCGCTGCCGCACGGCGTGGTCTCCCCATCGCTGGCCGCCTCGACCGATTTCGGCAACGTCAGCTACCGCATCCCCGGCATCCACCCGGTCATCGGCATCGCCCCGCCCGAGATCGCCCTGCACACCCGCGAGTTCGCGGCCTGCGCGGTCTCCGAGCAGGCTCGCATCGCGGCGGCCGACGGCGCCTACGGCCTCGCCGCGACCGTGCTCGATGTGCTCCACGACCCCGCTCTGGCCGCGTCCGTGACCTCCGAGTTCGAGGCCGCGGGCGGCGCGATCGACGTCCCCGCCTACTTCGACTGAGCCCTCGCCCCGACGCCCCGACGTCCCGACGCCCCGACGCGCCGCCCGCCCCCTGCCCCGACCCCCTGGAGCCTCCGATGACCGCTGCACAGACCGGGCCCGCGAAGGCCGGACTCACCGACCGTGCCCTGAACTGGGTCGAATGGGCGGGCAACAAGCTGCCCGAGCCCTTCATGCTGTTCATCGTCCTGTTCGCGATCACCGGCGTGGTCTCGACCGGGATGGAGATGGCCGGCGTGGTCGTCTCCGTGCCCGGCTCGGACGAGCCCACCGTGATCAAGGGACTGTTCACCGGGGAGGGCATGGCCTGGCTGACCACCAACCTCGGCATCAACTACATCGGCTTCCCGCCGCTGGTGACGGTGATGCCGATCCTCCTCGCGATCGGCATCGCCCAGCACTCCGGGCTGCTCGCCGCCGCGATCCGCAAGCTGTTCGGCTCGGCCCCGGCGTGGATGCTCCCGTACGTGGTGGGCTTCGTGGGCGTGATCTCCTCGATCATGGCCGACTCCGCCTTCGTGGTGGTCCCACCTCTGGCCGCCCTGGTGTTCAAGGCCGCCGGGCGCCATCCCGTCGCCGGGCTGATGGGCGGCTTCGCGGCCGCGGGCGCGGGCTACTCCACGAACATCTTCCCCACCTCGCTCGACGCCCTCTTCGCCGGCATCACCACCTCGGTGATGGACGCCCTGCCGGGTTTCGAGTTCACGGCCGTGAACCCGGTGTCGAACTGGTGGTTCAACATCGCCTCCTCGATCGTCCTCGGTTTCGTGGCCGGCTTCGTGATCGACCGCCTCGTCGAGCCGCGCCTGCGCCGCCAGGAGGTGCCCGTGGACGAGGTCGCCGTGGAGGGCTCCGAGGACTCCGCCGAGAACGCCGAGCAGATGCGCGCCGCCCTCAGCCCGGAGGAGAACAAGGGCCTGCTGGTGGCGGTGCTGAGCGCCGTCGTGCTCACCGCGCTGATCCTGGTGGCGGTGCTGCCGGAGGGCTCCCCGTGGCGGAACGAGGACGGCGGCTTCCTGCCCAAGTCCCCGCTGCTGGACTCGATCGTGTTCATCGTGGTCGCGTACTTCATGGTGGTGGGCACCGCGTACGGCCTGATCACCGGGACGCTCCGCAACACCCGTGATGCCGTGGCGATGATGTCCGAGGCGCTCAAGGAGATGCTGCCGTTCATCGTGCTGGCGTTCATCCTGGGCAACTTCATCTCCCTGTTCAACTGGTCCGGCATCGGCACCTGGATCGCCGTGACCGGAGCGGCGGGCCTCGAGAGCGCGGAACTGACCGGCTTCGCTGCGATCCTCGGCTTCATCCTGCTGGCCAGCGTGCTGAACCTGTTCATCATCTCCGGCTCCGGCATGTGGGCGATCATGGGCGCCGTGTTCGTGCCGATGTTCGCGCTGATCGGCTACGA
>JAAZLF010000620.1 GCA_012799425.1 Actinomycetales bacterium
CCGGAGGCGGCATGGTCCCGTCCCGGGCTCACCTCCATCGCCCCGGATCTCGAGGCGCTGATCTCCGCCGCGCTGGATGCGGCTCTCGCCGAGGCAGGGGGCGAGGCCGACGCCGGGTCGGAGACGGTGGTCGGGCACCAGCTGGTCGAGCGCGGATCCACCGTGGCGGCAGGGCTCAGCTGAGCGCTGCCTCAGGCGGTGCGCGCAGGCGATGAGGGTCCGCGAATTCCCACGTTGCAATCCGGACGGGTTTGCGCTTCACTGGAGGTGACCGATCAGTGCCGATCTCGATCCGAGGAGCCGCCCCATGACCGCTCGCCCCGCCGACCTGCCCGAGCCGCTCGCGGACCTGTTCTCCCGTGCCGAGGGGCTTGCCGCTCTCCTCGATGCACCGCTCGCGGAGGGGGCGGATGTCCCGCGCCCCGAGCACCCACGCCCCCAGCTGCAGCGCCCCACGTGGATGACGCTCAACGGCACCTGGCAGTTCGAGATCGACCAGGGCGACTCCGGTCGCGAGCGCGGTCTCCTCGAGCGTGAGCTGACCGGGACCATCACCGTGCCCTTCGCGCCGGAGAGCGAGGCCTCCGGGATCGGCAACCGCGACTTCCTGAACGCCGTCTGGTATAGCCGGACCGTCACCATTCCTGCCGACTGGGATGGCCTGCGCCCGATCCTGCGCTTCGAGGCCGTCGACCACGACACCACGGTCTGGGCCGACGGCGTCGAGGTCGCCCGCCACCGCGGAGGCTTCACGCCCTTCGCCGCCGACCTCTCGGCCGTGCCGGACGTCGGCCCCGGCTCCGAGGTCGAGATCGTGGTGCGCGCCCGCGACCCCCACGACGTTCCCCAGGCACGGGGAAAGCAGTCCACCTGGTACAACGCCACCCACGCCGCCTATCACCGGACCACCGGCATCTGGCAGAGCGTCTGGCTCGAGGGCGTCCCCGCCGATGAGATCGGCTCGCTGCGAGTGACCCCGTCCCTCGCCGGAAGCTCCTTCGCGATCACCGTGCCGCTGGCTCGCAGCACCCGCGGCACCCGCCTCGAGGTGGTCGCCTCCGAGCCCGGCGGCGAGGAGGTCGCCCGGGCCGAGGTGCGCGCCGATCTGGACCTCGCCCCGCATCTCGAGCTGGTGATCCCCGAGGAGGCCGTGCGGATCTGGGGCCCGGGCGCCCCCGAGCTCTACGCCCTGTCGGCGCGCCTGCTCGACAGCGACGGCGCCGTGCTCGACGAGGTCCGCTCCTACGCAGGCCTGCGCGCCACCACCCTGCGCGATCACGAGTTCCGGATCAACGGTGAGAAGGTCTTCCAGCGCCTCGTGCTCGACCAGGGGTACTGGGAGGAGTCGTTCATGACCTCCCCGAGCGACGAGGCCATGACCACCGACATCCGCTTCGCGCTGGAGGCCGGTTTCAACGGGGCGCGCCTGCACCAGAAGGTCTTCGAGCAGCGCATGCTGTTCTGGGCCGATCTGCACGGATACCTGGTCTGGGGCGAGTTCGGGGACTGGGGCATCTCCGGCCACGGCCCGATGGGCGACAACCAGCAGCCCACCGCCTCCTTCATCGGGCAGTGGATCGAGGCCCTCGACCGGGACATCAGCCACCCCAGCATCATCGGCTGGTGCCCGCTGA
>JAAZLF010000621.1 GCA_012799425.1 Actinomycetales bacterium
AGCTGATCCGTTCGCTGCCCAAGCCGATACGGCGCCACCTGGTGCCGGCTCCGGAGCGGGCGAAGACTGTGGCGGCGACGCTGCACGACGATGACCCGAACTCCGGAGAGGCATTCCTGGAGGCGGTGGCCGACGAGCTGGTCGCCCTGCCGGGCGTGCCCGAGGACCTGCCGCTGTACGGCCCCGAGTTCGATACCGCGAAGCTGCCCGCCCATCTGCGGATGCACTTCCGGGTGGTCGATGACCGTGGCCGCCGGATCGGCAGCGGGGACGACCTCGAGCAGCTCAAGGAGCGCCTCAAGAAGCGCGTGGACGCCTCCGTCTCCTCCCAGGGCGACGATCTCGCCCGGAAGGACCTCGACAGCTTCCCCGCCGAAGGCGTGCCGGAAGTGCACGAGTCGACCGTCGGGGGGCTGAAGGTCACCGGCTATCCGGCGCTGCTCGCACGCCGGGGGGCCGACGGCCAGCTGCAGCGCGTGGACCTGGCGGTGCTGGCCACCGCCGACGAGCAGGCCATGGCACACCGCGAGGGCGTGATCGCGATGATCGACCGGGAGATCGGCACGGACCTGTCCGCAGTGCTGAACGCACTGCCGAACCCCACCAAGCTCGCCGTCTCCGGGTCCGACTACGCCTCCACCACCGCCCTGCTGGCTGATGCCTCACGGGCCGCGACCGTGCACCTGGTGGGAGAAGCACAGATCCGCACCCGCGCCGAGTACGACGCAGTGAGGCAGCGGGTCCGCACGGAGCACGACGGGCTCGCCGCGCAAGCGGTGAAGAACGCCGCCTCCGCTCTCGCCATGGGCGCGAAGCTGCACCGGGAGATGGGCAGAGCTACCTCGCTCGCGGTCCTGTCGCACCTCACCCAGATCCGGGAGCATGCCGCGGGGCTGCTCGGCGACGGTTTCATCTCCCGCACCGGCATCGTGCACCTGCCGGACCTGAGCCGCTACCTCGAAGCGGACCTGCGACGGCTCGAGAAGCTGCCCGAGAACCCGCGCCGGGACGAACAGCTGGCCTGGCAGATCGGCGACATCGAGCAGTACTGGGCGTCCCGGAGGGCGAGGCTGAGCACCCCCCTGCGCGCGAGCACCGCGGCACGGGAGATCGACTGGCTGATCGAGGAGCTGCGGGTCAGCCTGTTCGCCCAGACCCTCGGTACGAAGCAGACGGTCTCTGACAAACGGATCCGCAAGGCGATCTCGGAGCTCGACGGCTGAGCGCATGCTGCGGCCCCCTCCGGGAGTCGCAGAAGGTGAGGCAGGTCCCGTTTCCTGCCCCGCCGCAGCGGCTTGTGAAGACTTTACGTTCCGCGACGAGGACCAGCACCAAAGTGCCGCCATAGCGCGGGCCGCTGATGCCGAGCCCGGGCGAGGAGCCCGGACGCCCCCGGTCAGGGCACGCTTCGCCGGTGCCCATGCCCAGGTCATGTGAATCCCAAACGCTCCTAGAAGGGCGCTGCGGCGGCACGAAGGTGCCCTTCACACCTTCCCAGGCAATCGTTACGTTGGCACGGCCCGGAACGCCGGGCACGATCCCACCCCAGGCCCAGAAGGATTCCTCCATGTCGATGCCCACCGCTCAGCGTGCGCCGCTGTCCCGCCGTCATCTGCTGCTCGCCGGCGCGCTCGGCATCTCCTCGCTCGCCGCCCTCGGTGCCGCCGCTCCGGCGCGTGCTGCCGACGAGGTCTGGACAGAGGATTTCATGACCCGCCCGGAGACCCGTGAAGGCTTCGACATCGACGCCATGGACGACTGGCAGATCGACAACGCGAAGTTCATCATCGCTGTCTGCGCCGGTCACGGTTTCGGGATCGAGGGCACGAAGATCACGCTGATCACGGCGATCGTCGAGTCCTGGCTCTACAACTACCAGCCTGCCGTCGACCACGACTCCGGCGGCCTGTTCCAGCAGCGGCCCTCGATGGGATGGGGCACCTACGACGAGGTGCGCCACAAGAAGAAGGCGATCGACGCCTTCCTCGGCCTCGGCGCCCATGCCACCCCGCCCGGTCTGCTGCAGATCGTCCCGAACTACAAGGAGTGGGAGCCCGGCGCGGCCGCCCAGGAGGTCCAGCGGTCTGCGCATCCCGGCCGCTACTCGGAGCAGCTCCCCGCAGCGCAGGCGATCTGGGACCGCTACGCGCACGACGTCTCGCCCTACGTGGACTGAGGGGCGGCCGCGCGCGGAGACCTCACAGCCCGAGCGTCGCGTCCTCACAGGGATCGGCATCGACCAGCACGTCCGTCAGGCGCAGGGTGCCCTCCGCATGCACCAGCACCCGGGAGCCGTGGGGCCCCTCGGCCTCGAGCCAGAGATCGCCGCCTGAGCTCTGCTCCCGGCTGAGGGCGTCGAAGCCGTGCTGCTCGAGCACTGGATCGAGCGCCTCGCGCCACGGTTCCCACGCCATTCCCTGGCCGGGCTCCGGATAGAGCGGGGCATCGGCCTCCCACACCCCGGGCTGGTACCGGCAGTCCTCCGCGCCCGGCTCGATGATCTGCTGCGAGCGTCGCTGCCAGGTCAGGGGACGCACGGTGTCCGCCGCGGCGAGGATCTCCTCGGCCACCAGCTCGTGGTGCGCGACGGCCTCCTGGGCGGGCATCGCCGTGGCACCGCCGCCGCACCCGGCGGCCAGGAGGATCACCGCGCCGATCCCCACAGCGTGCTGCGCGAGGCGCCGGCGCCCTCCGATCCGTCGTTCATGCACGGGCACCGCTCCTGACGTCAGCTTCCGGGACCATCCTCTCGAGCGCCACCCGGACGCTCCCGCGTCGCTCAAGGGTCGAGGGTACGGCGGCCAGCAAGGTCAGGGTCCCGGCTCCGTCGATTCGCGATGCATCGCCCGGGCGCATGGTCAGCTCACGCACCTCGGCCGCGCCCACCGCGAGGCGCAGCACCGCGTAAGGGCCGCGATCGTTCTCGAGGGTGCGGAAGACTCCCAGGCGCAGCGGCCCGTCCTGGACCTGACCGGCCTGCTGGATCGTGTGCTCGCTCCTCATCGGCTCACTCCCCGATCCCGGTCATGAAGATCGAGGTGGCGTACGCCGGATGGTCGGGGTCGATCCTCACCTCGTACGGATTCGCCGACTGCGGCCCATGGGGGTTGGTGAGGATGAGCTCGCCGGTGCTCTCGTCGTAGCCGGAGATCTGGTAGACGTGCGCAGCCACGAGCTGATCCCCGGCCGGGCCGATCGGCAGGAGAGGATCCGTCATCACCGTGACCGGGCGGCCCTGGTCGATGGCCTGCCGGTACTCCTCGAAGGAGGGCTGCCCCAGGGTGTCCGACTCGCGCGCCGGTTCTCCGGTGATCATCTCGAGTCCCGCCACGGGGGTGTCCGCCCAGACGGCCGAGGGGCGTCCGTCATGGGCGTTGATCATCGCCATCTCGAAGACGGTGGCCCAGCTCGGGTCGCCGGACCGGGCATCCACGGTGCCCTTCGTCCCGAGGTCGTCCGGGCTGACGGCGATGTCCTGCCACTCGCCGTCGACGAACAGGCGCACCTCCCATCCGTCGGCCCCGGGAGGCTCACCGACTCCGCTGATGTTCTCGGCGAGCAGGCCCGGATCCGTCGACTGCACGGCCATCAGCGCGGCGAGGTACCAGCAGTCGCCCAGAGATCCCTGGTCCACGAGGGATTCCTCGATGCCTGCCTGTTCGATGTCCATGCTCGCGGGATCCCATGTCGGGTGCGCATCGGTGTAGCGCTCGCCGAGCGGGCTGTCGGCATCGCCCGCTTCGATCCGATCGCGCCAGAGGTCGCTGACGCGCTCGCCCCCGTTGATGACGTCGGACCAGTCCAGGAACTCTCCGCCCAGCATCCCGTCGTAGTCCGCGGGGTCGATCCGTCCTGCCGGATCCGAGGCGGCATCCTGCTGTGCGGCTTCGAGCGCGAGATGCTCCGCGGTGGCGCTCAGGTGGTCCCCGGCCAGCGACATCTCTCGGCGGCACTGCTCCCAGCGGTGGCGGAGCTCCTCGGCGTCCGGCCCTGCCCAGCGGACAGCGGTGACCGCGGCATGCAGCGCGTCCGTGGTGCCCCTCAGCCGTTCGTCGCCGCCGCGGAAACGGCGCGCCAACTCCACCAGCTCGTCCGTGCTCGCCCCCCCCAGAACGTCATGCCCGAGGATCCCACGGCGTCAGTGACGTGCGCAACGCTCGTCCCGCTTCCGCGCAGGGCCGCGCATCGGGCCGGCGCGGGGGAAATGTCGCGTCCTGGACCTGCCGAGCCGGCGACGTCGTTAGGCTGTGCTCCATGTCACCGATGCCATCCGTGAGCTACTCCATCACGATCCGTCTCGAGTTCGCCGCCCGCTCCGCTGCGGTCAGCGACATCACCAGCCGCATCGAGCAGCGCGACGCCACGGTCACCGCGCTCGACGTCTCCGCCTCCGGGCCTGAGCGGATGCGCGCGGACATCACCGTGCTCACTGCGGGCCACGACCATGCGATGGACGTCGTCGACGAGCTGCGCGGCGTCGAGGGTGTGGAGCTGGGAAAGGTCTCCGACCGCACGTTCCTCGCGCATCTGGGTGGCAAGCTCACGGTCGAGTCGAAGCTGCCCATCCGTCACCGCGACGACCTCTCGATGATCTACACCCCCGGCGTGGCCCGTGTGGTCAAGGCGATCGCAGAGAACCCCGAGGACGCCCGCCGCCTGACGATCAAGCGCAACACCGTCGCCGTGGTCTCCGACGGCTCAGCCATCCTGGGGCTCGGGGATCTGGGGCCCCTCGCCGCGATGCCGGTGATGGAGGGCAAGGCCGCGCTGTTCAAGCGCTTCGCGAACATCGACGCGTTCCCGATCTGCCTGGACGCCCACTCGGTCGACGAGATCGTCGCCCACGTCAAGGCGATCGCGCCCGTCTTCGCCGGCATCAACCTCGAGGACATCTCCGCCCCGCGCTGCTTCGAGATCGAGGACCGGCTGCGCGCCGAGCTGGACATCCCTGTTTTCCATGACGACCAGCACGGCACGGCGATCGTGGTGGTGGCCGCGCTGCGCAACGCCCTGCGCGTGGTGGAGAAGGACATCGAGAGCGCCCGCATCGTGCTGTCCGGAGCCGGCGCCGCCGGCACCGCGATCCTGCGCCTGCTGCGCGCCGCCGGCGCCCGCGACGTCGTGGTCACCGACATCGACGGCATCGTCCATGAAAGCCGCGAGCAGCTCGCGGGCCGCCTGCCGTGGATCGCCGAGGTCACCAACCCGCGTGGACTCACCGGCAGCCTGCGCGACGCGGTCTCGGGAGCGGATGTGTTCATCGGCGTCAGCGCGGGCAACATCCTCACCTCCGAGGACGTCGCCACCATGGCAGACCGCTCGGTGGTCTTCGCGATGGCGAACCCCACTCCCGAGATCGACCCGGCCGAAGCCGTCAAGCACGCTGAGGTGGTCGCAACCGGGCGCAGCGATTTCGCGAACCAGATCAACAACGTGCTCGCCTTCCCCGGCGTGTTCCGCGGGCTGCTGGACGCCCATGCCACACGCGTCAGCGATCGCATGCTCCTGGCTGCGGCCAAGGCCCTCGCCGACGTGGTCACCGCCGATGAGCTGAACCCCACCTACATCGTGCCCAGCGTCTTCCATGAGGGCGTGACCAAGGCGGTCGCCAGCGCCGTCGAGCAGGTGGCCCGCGAGGAGGCCGGCACGGTGGACACGATCACCGGCACGATGACCGCCGTCTACGCCGACGAGATCACGCTCGACGGCTGAGCGACGTGCTGCGAGCTGGCGAGCGGTAGGAGCGCAGCGGGTGGGTGGAGGCTGAGCGACGTGCTGCGTGCTGGTGAGCGGTAGGAGCGCAGCGGGTGGGTGGAGGCTGAGCGACGTGCTGCGAGCTGGCGTGTCACCTGCTCTGAGCGGTCGGGGTGGGCGTCGGAGGAGGAAACTTCCGTAACGGGGTTACAAAAACAGGCGGCCATGTGTAGCGTGCTTCCATGTCGTCCGCATCACACCCGAAGTCCGCCCTGGATCGCGTGCTCCGCGACCCCTCCATGCTGAAGCCCGGCCGGATCGGCCTGCTGACCCACTCCGCCGCGGTGACGGCAGAGCTCTCCCGTGGAGTGGATGCGTTGCTGTCGGCAGGGGTCGAGGTGCACTGCCTGATCTCGCCGGAGCACGGCTACTGGGGCACGGGTCAGGCCGGGGACGGGCATGGCGACGGTCACGACCACGTCACCGGACTGCCGGTGCTCGACGCGTACGGCAAGGATGCCGACGGGCTCGAGTCGCTGCTGGGCGGGCAGGAGATCGACCAGGTCATCATCGATCTCCAGGACATCGGCTGCCGCTTCTACACCTACATGTGGTCGATGACGGACATGATGACGGCGTGCGCCCGGCTCGGCCTCCCGGTGACGGTGCTGGATCGTCCCAGCCCTCTCTCGAGCACGGCGCTCGGGCCGGGACTGGATCCTGGATGCGCGAGCTTCGTGGGGCGCTACGGCATCCCCCTGCGACACGGTGCCCGGCTGGGGGAGATCGCCCGCACGATCGCCGAACGGCACCTCGAGGGCATGCTCGAGCTCCACGTCATCGACGCGCCCGGCGCCGACGGCACGGCGCCCTGGGTCGCACCTTCCCCGAACATGCCCGCCCTCACCACAGTGGCGCTGTACCCGGGAACTGGCCTGCTGGAGGGGACCACCCTGTGCGAAGGACGCGGCACCACGCGGCCCTTCGAGCTCTTCGGGGCCCCCTGGTGCGGGCCCGAGGTGGCCGGAGCGCTGAGGGAGCTCGACCTGACGGGCGTGAAGGTCCGGGAGGCCCGCTTCCGTCCCACCCACGGGACCTTCTCCGGCCGCACCCTCCACGGTGCGCAGATCCATCTCGAGGCTCCTGCCGGGGGTGCGGCAGGCGCGCCGGCGCTCCCCGAGGGCTTCGATCCTCTCCGCATAGGTCACGCGATCATCGCGACCGTCGCGTCCCTGCATCCTGCGCAGCCGTTGTGGCGGGACCCGGCACCGGGGCGACCCCACTTCATCGACCTGTTGTGGGGGTCCCCGGCGCTGCGCGAGGGCATCGAGGCGGGTGCCGGGTACGAAGAGATCCTCGCCGCCTCGCCCGCCCCGATCGAGATGCGGCGATGACCACGAGCCGGGTCATGCGCGGCCGTCCGAGACCGCTCGCTGCGGAGGGGCTGACATCCCCCGCTGATCAGTAAGGAGCATGACGATGAGACCAGAGGTCACACGCCGGGCGATGATGCTCGGCAGCGCCGGCGCCGCAGGGGCGACGGCTCTCGCCGCCTGCTCGGCGGTGGACACGGGTGACGACGAGCGCCCGGTGCGGATCAAGGCCGCTGACACCACCTTGTTCCAGCCCAATTTCAATCCCTACTCCGGGCAGGCTCTCCAGGGAGCCAGCGGCCTGATCTACGAGCCTCTCCAGGTGATCACGGCGATGGACCTGGAGAACCCCGAGCCCTGGCTGGCGACGGAGATCAGCTGGGACGACGCGGGCACGGTCCTGACCGTGACCGTGCGGGACGGTGTGACCTGGACGGACGGGGAGGCATGCGATGCCGAGGACGTGGCCTTCACCTACCTGATGCTGCGGGACGTCCCGGCCACGAACATGGACGCCCTCGACGTGAGCGATGCAGTGGTGGTGGACCCCCTGACCGTGGAGATCACCTTCGGCTCCACGAGCTTCGCCCACGAGCCGACGATCGTCGGCCTGCCGATCGTGCCCGAGCACATCTTCTCGACCTTCGAGGATCCCTCCGCCGAGCAGATCGAGCAGCCCGTGGGGACCGGGCCCTACCGGCTGGATCGGTTCTCCGACCAGCTCTACACCTTCGTGCGCAACGATGCGCACTGGATGGCCGAGGAGTTCGAGCCCCGCAATCTGTCCTGGCCCTCCTACACGAGCCAGACGATGGCCACCGCGATGCAGGCAGGGGACATCGACTGGGCCGGCGACTTCATCGCGAACATCGACGAGATCTTCGTCGAGCACGACCCCGAGCACCGGGGCCACTGGTATCCCGGCAACGGGATCTTCAACCTCACCCTCAATCTCGAGAAGGAGCTGTGGCAGGATCCCGAGCTGCGCCGCGGCCTCAGCCTCGCGATCGATCGCCACGAGCTCGCGGACATCGCGATGCTCGGCTACGTCGGCGTCCCGCATCCGACGATCCTGCCGCGGCCCACCTTCGAGGAGTTCATCTCCGAGGACCTGCGCGACCAGGAGTTCGAGTTCGACCGTGACGAGGCCGAGCGCGTGCTCGACGCCGCGGGCTACGAGCGCGGACCGGACGGTGTGCGCACTGCCCCCGACGGCACCCCGCTGGTGTTCTCGCTGCAGATCCCCTCCGACTACAACGACTGGGTGATCGCCACGCAGGTGCTCGACGAGCAGCTGCGCAGGATCGGCGTGCACTTCACGCCCCAGGGCGTCTCCTTCGAGGCCTGGACGGAGAGCCGCGACATGGGCAACTTCGATGTGACGCTCTCGATCGTCGCCGCAGGCAAAGGGCCCTGGTTCATGTATCGCTCGATGCTCTCCTCGCAGCACGCGCCGGACGATGACGGCCGCGTCTTCGCGAACTTCCAGCGCTGGTACGACGACGAGACCGATGAGCTGCTCACCGCCTACGCGGAGACCGAGGACGAGATCGAGCGGGCGCAGGCCATCGACGGTCTCCAGCGCATCGTCGTGGAACAGCTGCCGGCGATCCCCATCATCACCGCGCCGAACTGGTTCAACTACAACACCGAGCACTGGACCGGGTTCCCCACGGAGGAGGACCCCTACGCGCTGGGGTCGCCCGTCAACGCCGCCGACCGGCTGATCATCCTGCGTCGGCTCACCCGGAACCAGGACTGACGGAGGCCGCTCATGAGATTCCTGCTGCGCAAGATCGGCCTGTACGCGTTCATCGCGTGGGCCGCACTGACCCTGAACTTCCTCATCCCCCGCCTGATGCCGGGCGACCCGGTGAGCATCCTCATCGCAGGTTCGGAAGGACAGATCGATGCCGAGGCGCGCGATGCGATCGCCGCGCAGTTCGGCATCTCCGACGATCCCCTCCCGGTCCAGTACATGAACTACCTCGGCGACCTGTTCCGCCTGGACCTCGGGGTCTCCCTCAGCCAGTACCCGGTGCCGGTGATGGACATCATCGGCCAGTCGCTGCCGTGGACGCTCGGCCTTGTCGGGGTCTCCACGGTCATCGGCTTCCTGCTCGGCACCGGCCTCGGGGTGCTGCTCGCCTGGCGCCGCGGCACCTGGTCGGATCATGTCCTGCCCGCACTGACGTTCCTCAACGCGATCCCGTACTTCTGGATGGCGCTGATCCTGGTGATGCTGCTGTCGGTGACCGTGACCATCTTCCCCGCCGGAGGAGGGTACGACCGCGCGATCTTCCCCGATCTGACGGCCCAGTTCGCCGGCTCCGTGCTCTACCACGCCGTGCTGCCGGCCCTGACGATCGTGATCGGCTCGTTCGCCGGATGGGTGCTGCAGATGCGCAACATGACCGTCACCGTAATGGGCGAGGACTACGTCTCCCTGGCCGAGGCGAAGGGGCTGCCCCCACGAAGGGTGCTGTTCAGCTACGCCGCCCGCAACGCGATCCTGCCCAGCGTCACCGGCTTCGCGCTGGCCCTGGGAGCGGTGGTCGGCGGCTCCATGCTCACCGAGGTCATCTTCAACTACCCCGGGCTCGGCTACGCGCTGTTCCAGGCGGTGGGCGCGCAGGACTTCCCCCTCATGCAGGGGCTGTTCCTGATCATCTCGCTGGCGGTGATCGCGGCGAACCTCATCGCGGACATCGCCTACGTGTTCCTCGATCCCCGGACCAGGCAGGGGGCCTGAACCATGAGCATCACCTCCTTCATCCCGCGCAGCGGCAAGGTCCGCGCGGGCCTGATCATCGTCGCGGTGTTCGTCGTGATCGCGCTGGTGGGCCCTTTGGTCGCGCAGCACGATCCGCGCTCGACCTCCTTCGACATGCTGCAGCCGCCCTCTGGCACGTACTGGTTGGGCACCACGCAGTCCGGGCAGGACGTCTTCGCCCAGTTCGTGCACGGAGCACGGGTATCGCTCCTGGTGGGCCTGCTCGCAGGGGTCATCTCCCAGGTGTTCTCGGTCGCCGTCGGCCTGCTCGGCGGCTATCTGCGCGGCGTCGCCGACGATCTGCTGTACATCCTCACCGCAGTGTTCCTGGTGATCCCGGGCATGCCGCTGCTGATCGTGCTGACCGGGTACCTGCCCTCACGGGGCATGTTCTCGATCGCCGTGGTCATCGCGATCACCTCATGGGCCGGCGCCGCACGGGTGATCCGCGCCCAGACCCTCTCCCTGCGCAACCGTGACTTCGTCGAGGCCGCCAGGGCCACGGGCGAGAGCCGGGCACGGATCATGTTCTACGAGGTGCTGCCGAACATGCTCCCGCTGGTCGCCTCCGGCTTCCTGTTCTCGGTGATCGGCGGGATCCTCGCCGAGGCCGGGCTCGCGTTCCTCGGGCTGGGCTCGCTGACCACCACGAGCTGGGGCTCGATGCTCTACTTCGCCC
>JAAZLF010000622.1 GCA_012799425.1 Actinomycetales bacterium
TCCAGCCGAAGCCGTCGGCCTCATGGAACTCGAAGTAGAAGCGCAGGGCGTCGGCGAGGATCGAGGCCACCGGATGGCCGGTCGCGGCGGCGAGGGCTGTGAACCTGTCCAGGGTGCCCTGGGTGAAGCGCACGGTCTCGGTCGCCTCGAGCGAGCCCAGCACCGGGCGCTGCGCGGCGCCGGTGAAGGCGGCGAGCACCTGCTGGGCGGCCTCGGGATCCACGGCGATGTTCCATTCGCTCGTCGGCCCGGTGTTCCCGCGATGGTGGATCGCCCCGCCCATGATGTGCAGGCGCTTCAGCAGCCGCGGCAGCTCGGGGTCGATCTGCAGGGCCAGCGCGAGGTTGGTGTGCGGGCCCAGGACCAGGCCCACCAGCTCCCCGGGGTGCGCGCGGGCCGCGTCGACCCAGAGCTGCGCCCCGGAACGAGGGTCCTCCGTGCGTGTGATCGCAGGCAGCACGGCGTGGCCGAGGCCGCCCGGACCGTGGGTGTCGTCGGCGTACATCGGCGGCTCGACCAGCGGCTGCGCGGCGCCCAGGGCGATCGGCGCCTGGATCTCGAGCAGCTCGCCCAGGGCGAGGTTGTTGCGATGCACCGCAGAGGCCGGGACGTTCCCACCGGTGGAGACGATGCCGACGATCTCGGTGCCCGGATGCGTGGCGAGATAGGTCAGGGCGATCGCATCGTCGATCCCGGTGTCGCAATCGACCAGCAGCGGCAGGTTCATCCTCCCAGGGTACGGGGCTGCGGATCGCAGCAGCCTCGCTGGTGAGGTCGTGGACTCGAGCAGAGGCCGGGCGCTGAGCCCTGGTCGGAGGGCGTGCCCCGCGGGAGGATGGCGGTATGGCACATCCGCAGATGTTCGAGGACGATCCGCTTGACCCTCACGCGACGTCAGGGAGGACGGTGGTCCCATGACCGAGACGACACAGCACGAGGACCTCACCGTGGGGCGCGTCGCCGACCTGGTCGGCGTCAGCGTCCGCACTCTGCACCACTGGGACGGCATCGGCCTGGTGCGTCCCGGCGGACGCAGCTGGTCGGGCTATCGGCTGTACGACGCCGAAGACGTGGCCCGGGTCCACCGGGTGCTCGTCTACCGCGAACTCGGTCTGGCGCTCGCCGAGATCGGACGGATCCTCGATGATCCCTCCGTCGACCCCGGCGAGCACCTCCGCCGCCAGAAGGGTCTGCTCGCCGAGCGGATCCGGCGGCTCGAGAGGACGGCACGCGCCGTCGACGAGATGATCGAGAGGACCACCATGACGCACGAGACGAACATCAGCTTGAGCCCCGAGGAGCAGGCCCGCATCTTCGGCACCGACTGGGATCCCGCCTACCAGGACGAGGCCCACGAACGCTGGGGAGGGACCGACGCCTGGCAGCAGTCCGCCGCCCGCACCCGATCCTGGGGCACGGAGCAGTGGCAGGAGGTCAAGGACGAGCTCGATGAGCTCGAGACCGCGCTCGCCAAGGCGATGGGCCGGGGAGTGGCGCCCGGCGGCGAGGAGGCGAACGCCCTGGCCGAGCGTCACCGTGCCACCATCGCCCGGCACTACGACTGCACGCACTCCATGCAGGTGGTGCTGGCACGGATGTACACCGAAGACCCGCGCTTCGCCGCGCACTACGACCAGCGCGCCGCAGGGCTCGCCGCGTGGTTGCGACGCGTGATCGAGGAGAACGCCCGCACCCACGGCGTCGACCCGGAGACCGCGACCTGGGAGTGAGGCTTCCCTCCTATGAAGAGAAAGGTGTCGCAGAACTGGCACCTTTCTCGCCATGGTGGGCCGGGCGCGCGGCGACCACGCACTACAGCCCTGGTGCGCGGCGAGCACGCACTACGCCGGCGGGGAGAGCTCGCCGAAGGCCTCCAGCAGGGGCATGACTCGCGGCCCCAGCTCCACCTGGGTGAGCAGCAGGCCCAGCGTCCCGTCGGGGTCGACGAAGAAGTCCGTGCCCGCGCCGCCGGACCAGCTCCAGCGGCCGCGGTGCGGGCCGTCGGCGACCACGCTCACCCCGAAGCCCCAGCCGGTCTGCTCCCAGAAGCCGGAGAAGAACGAGCCCGGTTGCTTCGCACTCGCGGGCACCTGATCGCTGCGCAGCATCGCCAGGTGCTCGGCCCCCAGCAGCTCGCCGTCACGCAGCGCACGCAGGAAGCGCAGATAGTCAGGCGCCGTCGAGAGCA
>JAAZLF010000623.1 GCA_012799425.1 Actinomycetales bacterium
AAGATCCTTCGTGCTCGTGGGGAAGGGCCCGGGCAGCCGGATGACCTCGAGATCACCCGCTCGGCCACCGCGCCGTCGGGAAGCCTACGGCGCGCCCCTGACAGCCGAGTCAGGCGTTATCCCTGCTCACTCCCCGTCCTCGAGCCCCTCCCAGAGCCCGAACCGGGCGAAGCCCGCCGACCTCGCGAGCGCTGCCGAGGGGGCGTTGTCGAGGTCGCAGCGGTACTGCGGCTCATATCCACGGGCCAACGCGGCGGCGCTGATCGCGCGCACCGTCGCCCGGCCCAGGCCCTGGCCGCGGACCTGCGGCAGGGTGATCACGCCGAGGTCCGCGATCGTGGTCTCGCCCCACGGGTACATGCTCGAGACGGAGACCAGCTGCTGCTGGCGGAACGTGCCCACCACGAGCCAGTGGTCCAGCTCCACGAAGGCCTCGTCGAGGTCGTCCCCCGGGGCGAGCGCGGTGAACGCGTCGAAGGCGTCGGCGTCGGCCGCGGTGAGCTCGCGGGTGCCCTCACCCCAGGGCTCTGCGCGCAGTCGCTCCTGCTCGGAGAGCGGGAGGTGGAACAGGTGGTCGGCGCTGGCGAGCTCGAGCCCTGCCCGTTCGAGGCGCGCCTCGAGCTCTGCACGGTCCAGGCGCTCGTCGGAGACGAGGCCCAGCTGCGCGGCCAGGTACGGGGCGAGGGAGAGGACCCCGGCCGCACCGTCCAGGCGCAGCAACGACAGCGGGAGCTTCTCCGAGCGAGTCGGATCGATGACCACCAGCAGCTCGCCGTCAGGGCAGGGCTCGAAGGCGGCCGGGAGCCGCTGGCTGGAGATGAGTGCGGAGAACACAGCGGCGGCCTCTTAGGGCTTGGGAACGTGGATCTCCACGGAAGCTACCGGAGGCTGCAGCGACCTGGTAGTTCTTTTCGTCGGCCCGCTGCCGGACCGTCGGGGCGGCACGCTCGGGCGCGCCTCCGCCGTGACTCAGAGGCTCAGAGGCTCACCAGGGTGACGGCCACGAAGGCGGCCACGAGCGAGGCCGCGACGGCCAGGCTGCTGCGCCAGGTAGGTGCCTGATCGCTCGAATCCGCAGTGGCAGGGACCGCCGGAATCTGCGTGGTCTCGGTAGTGGCCTGCAGCTCCTGGCCGACAGTGACGTCATGGCGCGACTCCATACGTGGGTCCCTCCTTCTCGCAGTGGTTGGGAGCACCGTTCTCGAGGCCGAGTATCGGCTGATCAGATGCGGTTTCCGGGCATCTTTTGTGCTCGCGACAAGAGTAGGGCCGCGGGGGGTCGCAGAAAAGGGTCCGAGACCATGGGTCAGGCGAATCACACCGGCGGTGACGGGCCTGGTTACGCTCGAGTCATACCGCGTGCTCGCCGCCGTGCCCGCGCCCTGTCCCGTCGGCCGCGAAAAGCCGCCGCGGCACCCCGCGAAAGGATCCGAGATGACCGCTCTGACCGACCGCATGACCGCCGCGCTGAAGGAGTACCGCGCCTGGCAGGAGCCGCTGCTGACGGACCTGCACCGTCATCCCGAGCTGTCGATGCGCGAGGAGCGCACACGGCGAATCATCGCCGCGCAGCTGGCCGAGTTCGGGTACGAGGTCCAGCAGATCGGCGGCGGCGTGGTGGGGGTGCTCTCCCGGGGCGAGGGGCCGACGGTGCTGCTGCGCGCGGACATGGACGGCCTGCCCGTGCAGGAGGCCTCCGGCCTGCCGTACGCCTCGGTGCACAGCCAGCAGGATGCCGACGGGACTCTCCAGCCCACGATGCATGCCTGCGGCCATGACTTCCACATGGTCGCGGCGCTCGGAGCGGCGAGGCTGCTGGCCGAGCATCGAGGGGACTGGTCCGGCACCTTCATCGCCCTGTTCCAGCCCGGGGAGGAGACCGCCGCCGGGGCCGCGGCGATGGTCGCGGACGGGCTGATCGACAAGATCCCCGCGCCGGATGCATGCCTGGGCCAGCACGTGCTGACCAGCCCCGCCGCAGGGAAGGTCGCCGTGGCGCCCGGCCCGGTGCTGAGCTCCTCGGTGTCGATGCGGGTGCGGGTGCACGGCGCCGGCTCGCACGGCTCGATGCCGCATCTGGGCGTGGATCCGGTGGTGCTCGCCGCCGCGATCGTCACCCGGATCCAGACCCTCGTGGCCCGCGAGATCGCCCCCGGCGACTTCGGGGTGGTGACGGTGGGCGCCCTGCACGCCGGGACCAGCGCGAACATCATCCCGGACCGTGCCGAGCTGGCACTGAACTTCCGCGCCTACAGCGACGAGATCCTCGATCACCTCGTCACGGGCGTGCAGCGGATGGTCAACGCGGAGTGCGAGGCGGCCCGCTCCCCCGAGCCGGCGCAGTTCGAGCTGTTCAACCGCTACCCCGTCACCGACAACGACCCCCGCATCGCCGAGCAGGTGCGTGAAGCGTTCATGGGCCAGTTCGGGCCGGAGCGGGTGGAGCACATGGATCCAGTGACCGCCTCGGAGGACTTCTCCGGGATCCCCGACGCCTTCGGGGCGCCGTACTGCTACTGGGGCTTCGGCGGATACGTCGAGGGGCGGGAGACGGCGCCGAACCACTCCCCGCTGTGGGCTCCGGATCTGCAGCCCACGCTGCGCACCGGCACCGAGGCCGCGGCGAGCGCAGCGTTCGCGCTGCTCGGGCGCGGCGTCTGA
>JAAZLF010000624.1 GCA_012799425.1 Actinomycetales bacterium
AGAGCTGGGGGCTGGGGGCTGAGGCAGCGCCTCGCCTCCCCGCTTCAGTCGAGACGCCGGTCACTGGTCCGAAACACACGCCCACGGCGCGGTGCTTCGAACCAGTAACCGGCGTTTCGTTGTGCATGCACTCATGGAGGGCAGGGCGTGTGGGGTGTCAGCGACGGTGCGGCGAACGCACCAGGCCGAGCGCGAGGTCGACCTGACGCACGATGATGTCGTCGGGGCTCAGCCGGCCATCCGGCCGGTACCAGCCGGACATCGCATTGCACAGCGTCACCAGAGCTCGAGTGGCGAACCCTTCGTCCGCGACGTCGAAGTCGCCCGCGCGCACTCCGGTCTCCACGATGCGACGGAAGACGGTCTCGGTCCGGTCCCGCTCGTGGATGACGCTCGCACGGTCGTCGCCGGACAGATAGCGGAACTCCGTGATCCCGACGGTCGAGGCACTGGGCTTCGCGACGACGAACCGGATGTAGGCGGTGACAGCGGCGACGAGGCGGTCGACGGGCGATCCCCCCGCCTCGGCTTCGGCAGCATCGAGCGCATCGGCGAGCTCGCGGCCGGTCGCCTCGAGGACGAACTTCAGCAGTCCGTCCTTGGAGTCGAAGTAGTTGTAGAGGTTGGACTGCGACGTCTGGGCCACGGCGGCGATGCCACGCATCGAGGCACCGTGGAAACCGCGCTCCGCGAAGACCTGCAGGGCAGCGGCGATGACCGTTTCACGGTCGATGAAGTTCGGCGCTCGTCGTCGCAATCCTGCTTCGGTCAAAACTCTCAGTCCTTGCCTGTGCCGTTCTCAGCACGATCGTCTCACGCGGTGGGGCCATGGGCATCATGGCTCACTCCATACCAGCACACCCCGGCCCGGTCCGCCGGGTTTGCCGCAGGGTCCGCGCTATCCGTCCGCAGCCGCTTGATCGGCATGAGGAGTGGTCAGGGGATCCAGCGGGGCAGGGAGCCCAGAGTGCGGCCCAGTCCGCAGCAGTGGAGGTGCCGCGAACTGGGCCGCGCTCTGGAGCCGACGCAGCAGCTCAGTCGCTCACGCCTTGTCCAGCTGGTAGTTGTAGACGGCAGTCTTGCCGCCCTCACCATCAGGCTGCGGGTCCAGCATCAGCTCCGGCTTCACGGCCTGTGCGACGTCGTCGTCATTGTGCTCATCACCGTGGAAGTACAGCTGCTGGATCAGGTCCTGGTGCCCGGGAGCCTTCACGAGGATGTGCAGGTGGGCCGGGCGCCAGGCGTGCCCGTCGATGGCAGCGATCATCTTGCCGGTCGAGCCATCGGTGGGGATCTGGTACGCAGCTGGCTGGATGGTGTTGATCTCGAAGTTGCCCTCGGAATCGACCGGCACTGTGACGCGCAGGTTCCACTCGGGGATGTCTGGGGCGAACTGGGAGTAGTAGCCCTCCTCATCGGCCTGCCACAGCTCGATGGTGGCATCCGTGAGAGCGTTGCCGTCCACATCGGCGATACGACCGGTGAACTTCAGCCTGGTGCCCTTCTCGTCGTCACGCATCGGGATGGTGGCCGGGGACTGGACCACAGGTGAGCCCGGGACGTAGTAGGGGCCGAAGATGGAGCCCTTGCTGCCCTTGCGGTCGCGCGTGACGATGTCCTCGATGGTGTGCTCCAGGAAGACGTCCAGCCACAGCGGCCACTCGCCGTCCTCGCCGACCTGGATCAGCCAGCCCTTGAGGATGTTGAACTCTTCGTAGGTCATCGAGTGCTTCTCAGCGATGTCGTTCATCGCCTTGATGGCATCGCCGATCAGAGCCTGAACGCGCTCGAGCGGAATGTCAGCGCCGGCGCTGGAACGCCCGGACTGACGGAAGACGTCTGTGGCGCTTGCACCGGAGTCGGCGGCTGCGGGTGAGTGGGTGTTCATGAGTAATCCTTCCCTGAGGGGTGAGAATCAGCGATGCGGCGGTGCCTCGCTGTGGATACACGGGGGATCGAATGACTGGTCATCTGAATCTAGAGGGTCGCTCGAGGCGCGTTCAATGCATCACGTCCTCCCGGTCATACTGCACGGGCCTGACCCTTATGCTCAGACGAGCTCGGGAACC
>JAAZLF010000061.1 GCA_012799425.1 Actinomycetales bacterium
AGCGACAGGGTCGGGGCGCTGCTGGTCGAGGCTCTTCGCGAGTGGTTCGCTGGCCACCCGCAGAACGACGCATGAGCATCAGGGCCCTATTGGGAGCTGTGCCCTGCTGAGTCGCCGCGAGGCGGCCGCAGGTCGATCCGCGGCCAGTCCACGTCCTCCCCCATCAGCTTGATCAGGTCCTCCTGCCGGGGCTGGCCCATTACGGAGCGGTACGCGCCCAGGGTGCGCTGCAACCGCAGGTACTGGCGTGATTCGCGGCTGAGCGGCATCGCCGGCACGTAGCGCTCGATCTTGGCGGGGCCGTCGTGGAGCCAGAAGGGGCTGAGCCCGTCGCTGTCCGGCGGCTCGGCGGCGACGGCGGCGTCGAACATCGCTGCCCAGGGATCGTCGTAGCCCTCGGAGAGCGCCGCATCGCTATGGCAGTGGGCGATGTTCCGGCGGATGGCGTGCCCCTTGTAGCGGTGCACGCGGCCTTCGCGCTGTTCGAGGTCCACGGGGTTGCCGGGCAGGTTCCAGTGCACGATGGCGTGGCTGTAGGTGTGGAAGTCCAGGCCCTCCTGTCCCACGGAGGTGCTGGCGAGCACGAACGGCCAGAACGGCGAGTTGAAGCTGTCTCGCACCGAGGCCTCCCGCTTCTCCGCCTCCTCGGAGCTCAGGGTGCGCCCGAACCGCGCTGCGATGTGGGAGTTCAGCTTGTGCGTGGCCACCTTGATTTCGGAGCCGTCGGAACGCAGCTCGTGTACTTCGTTCGCGGCGGTGCGGATCGCGGCCGTGGTGCGGATCCTGGCGGCCAGTGCCTCGGCCCGGGCGGCCGGCTCGTCGCGCCGGAGCCCCAGTGCGTCGACGAGGGTGTGCACGTACTCGTCGAGCATCGACTGCAGATTGCCGTCCAGGCAGTAGCGGAGTGCCAGATGCCAGTAGCCGTCGGTCTCCTCGGCCCGGGCACCGGTGGCGGCGCGCACGGCGGCCATCGTCTCGGGCCGGTTCAGCAGGCTGCGCAGGCCCGTGCTGATCTCGTGAGCGGCGCGGCGCACGTGGACATCGGCGTAGGAGCGCTCTCCGCCGGCGGCGCGGCCCACGGCGCGCAGCGCGCACACCCCGGGCGCGGCGATCGCCACCTGGGCGAGCACTGCGGCGAGATCCTCCGGCGGGGCGCCGAGCACCTCCCAGTCCGGGGCGAGCGCGAAGTCGACGTGGTCGCGGAAGCGGTTGATGGTATCGTCCTCCCCGTCCGCGCCTTCGCCGCTGCCGTGCAGGCCGAGGTCCTCGAGCCCCAGCGCGCCGTCGAGGAGGTAAGGGGCCACGCCGTACCAGCCGGCGGTCTGCCCCTTCGTGTCCTGCACGGGCAGCTCGAGCGCGTCCAGGCGCTGCTGGATCCTGCCGGTCACCACCTCCAGCAGTCGCTCACGCTCCAGCGGGAGCTGCTCACCGGTCTCCCGGGCGATCGCGAGCGGGTCCCCGAGCTCGGCGAGCGCGACCGAGGGGTGGAGCAGCGCCAGGTGCGGCAGGTTCATCAGCTTCCCATCGGCAACGGCGAAGCGCAGCAGCGGCGAGGCGCGCGGCCCGTCGTACAGCGCCGGACCGCCCCTCCCCTGCCCGGGGGCGAAAGCGCTGAGCCGTCGGTCCGTTTCGTAGCTGAACAGGGCGGAGATCGCCTTCGGCACCACGCTCCAGGCGGAGAACACCAGGCGTTTGGTGAAGCTGCGCGCGCCCTCGGTCGCGAAGGGGCCGCCCGGGGTGGTGTACGGCAGAGAGGGCGGGAGCCAGGCGAGCTTCCACACGCCGCGCTCCATGGCGGCGTCGATCATGGCGCGGAGCTTGGGGTTGCCGGGGTCGATCTCGCGGAACCGGTGCACGTCGTCCCAGGAGAGTAGGCCGTGTCGGTGCAGGTGCAGCAGCGCCGCGAGGTCCTCGTCGCCCTCGTGGGCGAGGTCGAGGGTGCGGCGCTGGGCCACGTAGGCCGACGGGTCCATGAGGTTCACCGGGAAGGGGCTCGAGCGCCAGAACTCGAACATGTCCATGCCGTGGGCGCGGCGGCCGATCGCGTCGGCCGCAGTCCACACCTCGAGGTCGCCTGGCCGCAGCTCGAGGGACGGCATCTCCATCTCCCGCAACATCCCGTCGGCCACCGCGGTGGAGCCCAGGCGCTCGGTGCGGGACATGACCCGTTGGAGCTCGGCTTCGGCCCGACGGGTCCCCTCCTCGGCGCGTCGTTGGCCCTCGGCCGTGCCCTCGAGCATCCCCTGCCGTACCGCGGCGAGGTGCTCCTTGACGCGGTCAGCGCGCTCGGTACCGGCGAGGAAGGCGATGGTGTCGTGGAAGTCCTGGTGGTGGTCCTCGGCGTCGAGCTCATCGGGCAGGGTGAACATCTTGTACGGGGTCGCGGAGAGGACGAGCGACTTCGCCGAGGGGTGCATGATGATCTTCTGCGCGAGCTTCTGGGCATCGGTGTAGTGCTCGTCGCCGCTGCTGCGGGCACCTGGGAACAGGTCCTTGAAGCGCTGGAACTCGTCGAGGATGACGAGGTCGGGGGCGAGCCTCGTGACGGCGGTGCGCGCCATCGCCATGCGCAGCGTGCCGATCATGCGTCGGCGTCGCCACCACATGTCGTGGGTGACTTCGTCGCTTCCCAGCCAGGTGTCGAGCTCGTCGAAGAGGTCGGTGAGCAAGGTGCCACCGAAAGGGCCCTCCTCGCCGCTGAGACTGCGGGTGAACTCGTCGACGAGCTCGTCGTCGAGCGCGGGCCTGCTCCAGTCCCACTCCAGCCTGTCGGAGAATCTCTGGAATCCGACGGCATCGCGGAAGTACTCGATGATCCGGTCCTGCATCAGCCAGAGTCGATCGATGCTGTGACTGAGCATCCAGTGCAGCAGGACTCTCTCGCCGACGCGGCCCGTCGCGTCGCCGAGGCGCAGAGAGGTGCCGGGGGTGAACGCGATGAGGTCGACGCCGCCGGGCGGGGCGGAGCCCATCGTCTGCGGGAGCATCGTGATTCGGTCGGCGTTCCGCTGAGCCTCCCCACCGGTGAGCTCGCGCAGGCGGTCCAGGTTCTGGCCGGCGATCTGGCTGTTCGAGCAGATGTAGACGATCGTGATGGTGCGGTCTGTTCTCTCCCGCAGATGCGCGATGGCGCGGGCGGCGACGCCCTTGGCGATGAGAGTCTTGCCGAGACCCACCTCGTCGGCGACGAGGAAGCGGCTGACGGAGTCCTCGTCCGTCCAGAGCCGGCGGAATGCGTGCTCGACGGTGGCGCGCTGGAAGGGTTTGAGTCCCGCGAGGACGGCGTCGGGATCGAGGCGCGGGGTGGGGACCGACGGGCTCATGGCGTGCTCCTGCTCAGCGAGAACTTCAGCACCGTGTCCCAGAGCTTCAGGAAGTCCGGCGGGATCAGCTCGTCGGCCTTGGGGAGCTCGAGGACGGCCTCAACCTGCTTCCGCACCGAGAGGATGCGGTCGATGTCGTTGCCCGCCGCGCGTACCAGCGGTTCGAACAGCACGATCGGAGGTGACGGCCGGCGGGGGCCGTCTCCGGCAACGGCGTTGATCGCGCTGGTGATCCCCTCGTGCTCCGCGTCCTGAGCATGGGTGGCTGTCGGTTCGTCGAGGCCGAGGAGGAGCGCGAGATAGCGCAGCACGCGGTCGCGGCTGTTCAGCATCGTGGCGAGTGCTCGCTGCTCGCGGTCGATGACATCGCCGATGAGCGGGACCTTGAGCAGGCACCGCCTCGTCGCGCGAGCGGATCCGTCGCCGCTGGTCGTCTCGACGGCAAGGAAGGGGGTGATCTCGTCCAGAGAGAGCTCCCAGGAGGTATCCGCCGCGAGGGACTTCCGGAGGTTCGGTGCGGTGAGCGGCCACAGTGTCGTCTCCCCGGGACTGCCCTCGGGGAGCACGAGAGTGAGGCGAGCGGTGACGGCGTCGTCGCCGGTGCGGGTGATGTCCATGCGGGGCCGCGGTACGGAGCGCGCGAGCTGCCGGTGGAACTCCTCGAGCAGGTAGCTGGTATCGAGAGAGGGGTCCTCGACAGCCTCGGATGCCGGGCTGTAGGGCTCCATGATGGTGCGCAGACCCATGCCCTTGCCGCCTTCACCGAGCACCGCGTCGACGCCGCAGAGTCGGGTGGGGCCGACGAGCACGGCGTCGAACTCGACGTTCTTGCTCCATGCCTGACGGGTGAGGTTGGCGCTGCCCGTGATGACCGCCGACTGCCCATCGTCGCCGTCGATCACGACTGTCTTCGCGTGCAGTCCGGTGAGGTCGAGGAGGGTAGATGGCGCAGGGTCCGGCGCTTCCCCTGTGGCGTCCTCCACCACGGGGTGGTCGTCTCCTCCCCCGTCCACGGCGGCATCGAGGACGTTGACGTCCCAGTCGCGCAGCGCGCTGCCTCCGAGGAGGTCCGCGGCGGCTGCGCGCGTCAGCAGGGTCGACTCCGGGGCACCTACCCGGATCCTGGTGAGCGTCTCCGTGGAGAGGAACGGGCTGATCGCGACGACCTTCCGGGCACGGTCCGGGAAGGGCCACGAGGACGGGGCCCCCTCGATCCCGAGCGGGAGCAGCCGCCCGCTGGTGAAGGGGTCCGGCGCCTCGAGCCGCACGTCGCGGAGAGTGCCGGCGAGGTCCAGGATCGCGTCCCGACGCGCCTCGGTG
>JAAZLF010000625.1 GCA_012799425.1 Actinomycetales bacterium
AGTCGAGCGAGCGTTGATGGTGTTTCTCGGGCTTGCACGCTGATCACTCAAACGGTGACGGGTCACCCGCGCCAACCCGCGCCACCTCGGCGTAACCCTCCGACAGGTCGACGACCGTCGTGGGCGAAGGCAACACTTCCTCGCCAGACTCGATCACAGCGTCAATCTGGCCATCGAGGGCCTCGGCGATTTCCCACGCCGTCGTCATCGGCTCAGTCTCCCCCGGCAGGATCAGCGTCGTCGTCACGAGCGGATCACCCAGTTCCTCCACCAACGCCAAGGCGATCTTGTGGCTGGGGATGCGCACACCGACGGTCTTCTTCTTTTCCTGCTGCATGGCTTTTGGCACCTCGCGCGTGGCCGGCAGGATGAACGTGTAGGGGCCGGGGGTGGCGTTCTTGACCAGCCGGAAGACGGGGTTCGAGACCAGCACGAACTGCCCCAGCTGTGCGAAGTCGGCGCACACCAGCGTGAAGTGGTGGTCCTTGCCGACCTGGCGGATGCGACGGATCCGCTCGAGCGCCTCGGCATTGCCCAGCGTGCAGCCCAGCGCATAGCAGGAATCGGTGGGGTAGGCGATCAGGCCGCCGTCCTTCAGCACCGAGACCGCCTGCTCGATGAGCCGGGGCTGCGGGTTCTCGGGATGGATGTCGAGATACTTCGCGGAGTGACGTGACCTGGCCATGCCTGATGGTACGCCGCGGACCGCGAGCCGGACCAGGCCCGCCATGTCGCCGGCCAGCCCCGCCGCCCGCCCGCACGGGATGCGGTGTTCAGGCGACGACCACGAACTCCCGGCCGATCCACTTGGTGCGGCGCAGCCGCAGCACGGCGCTGACGGGCAGCGGTCCCTTGATGTGCGGGTATCCACGGCCCTTGCCATCCACATCGGCCTCGATGTCCACGGCGATGCCAGCGGCCTCCACACGGCCCACGTCGATCTCAAGGATCACCAGATCCGAGGGACGGTCCGGGTAGACCCGCTTGGCGACCTTCGAGACCTGCTCCGGCCAGGATGCGTGGAGGAAACCCTCCTCGGCCAGATCGCGGCCCCGGGTCGCGCGGGTGTAGGAGCCCGACCGAACGGCCGCCTCCCAGACGGGCAGTTCGGTGATGTGCCAGATCAGGGGCGCGGGCATGAGCAGCAGTGTACCGTGACCGGCATGGATGAGACCTCCGCCGGGCCGGGCGCGGTGCGCCTGGTCCACGATGATGATCGCGACCGCTACGAAGCCCTCGACGGCGAGGAGCTTGTCGCCGTCCTCGCCCATGGTGACGAGGACCCCCCGCCGGGCGACGGCGACGGACTGGGCATGAAGGTGCGCGATCTGCGCTCGACCGTGGTCTCCCCGGAACGCTCCGGGCAGGGCATCGGCTCCGCGATCGTCCGCTTCGCCCTCGACGACATCCGCGGCAAGGGGATGAAGATCCGCCCCACCTGCTGGTTCGTGAAAGGCTGGGTCGAGCGGCACCCCGAGTACGCCGATCTGCTGGAGACCCCGTCTCCCCACACCCACGA
>JAAZLF010000626.1 GCA_012799425.1 Actinomycetales bacterium
AGCGAGCCGGACATCGCGGTGGCCTGGAACGCGGAACCGACCTCGGCGAGGATCATTCGGCGGCCACCGTGTCGATCATCGCGCGCAGCACCGAGGGGTCCGCGGCGCCGGAGATGCGTGCGCCGACTCTGCCCTCACGGTCGATGACGAGCGTGGAGGGGACGGCGTTGGGAGCGACCTGGCCGCGCAGCGCGTACATGATCGTGGCGTCCGGATCGGGCAGCGAGGGGTAGGTGATGCCGTAGCTCTCCTCGAAGGCCTGCGCCGGCCCGGCGGAGTCGCGCACGTTGATGCCGAGGAAGGCGACACCCTGCTCGAGGTACTCCTCGTGGATCGCCTGGAGGTCGGGAGCCTCCTTGCGGCACGGCGGGCAGGAGGCGTACCAGACGTTCAGCACCAGCACCTCGCCGCGCAGGTCGGCGGCGGCGATGTCCTCGTCCTCGTAGGAGGTGCCGGAGAATTCGAGCGGCTCGCCCCGGTCCGCGGCCGGGATCTCGGTGGCCACGCCGTCGCCGGAGATGTACCCGGAGTCCCCGGAGCCCCCGGAGGAGTAGCGGTCGCCGGTGTCGGTGCCGCAGGCGGCCAGCAGCGCGGCGGCGGAGGCGCCTCCGGCGATGCCCAGCAGGGAGCGCCGCGTCAGTGCCGGAGCACCGGTCCGCACGGTCCTGATGCTCATGTGAGCTTGCCTCCGGTGGCGTCGACCGCGCCGGCGTAGAGCTCGGCGGCGGGCTCGGCGTAGCCGAGGTCGGCCAGGTGCGGGCCCACGAAGCGCAGGCTGGTGACGGAGCACAGCCCGCACTGGCGTCGACGAGGGTCGTGGAAGAGGGGCTTGCCCTCGGCGCTGCGACGGGTCACCCAGATCGGCAGCTGGTGGAGCACCAGCACCGCTTCACGCCCCTCTGCCTCGGCGCGCACCTCGTGCACGGCGGAGGTCACGCGCGCTACCTGTTCGCGGTAGGGCTCGCCCCAGGAGGGGCGGAAGGGGTTGAGGAACCAGCGCCAGTTGCGCGGGTCGCTCAGCTTCGCCTCGCCGTGGCCCATCCGGTGACCCTCGAAGCGGTTGCCCGATTCGATGAGCCGCTGGTCGGTGGTGACCTCGAGACCGTGCGCGGCGGCGATCGGGGCGGCGGTCTGCTGGGCGCGCAGCAGCGGGGAGGAGCGGACCACGGCGATATCGGCCTCGGCCAGATGTTCGCCGACCATCGCGGCCATCTGCTCACCCCGGTCGCTGAGCCGGTACCCGGGGCGGCGGCCGTACAGGATCCGCTCGGGGTTGTGCACCTCGCCGTGGCGGACGAGGTGGACCGTGGTGGTGGTCATGGCTGTGGTGTCCTCTTTCGCTGACGCGCTGCGGGCTCGGGCCCGAGCGGCCTCACGGTACCAACCGAACCTCCGTATCAGCGGGGAGCGGGGGCGCCCTGGTGAGGTGCCGGACATCCGACGGCGACGGGGGCGTCCTCGTCGAGGGTCTTGGCCAGGATGCGGCCGAGATCGAGGAGGTCGTCGTGCCCGACGACGTCCAGCAGGTGCTCGCGCACGGAGCGCACGTGCGTGGGGGCGGCGCGCTCGAGCATGGCGGCGCCCGCGTCGGTCAGCTGGGCCTGGCGGCCGCGCCCGTCGTCGGTGCAGCGCACGCGCTCGACCAGTCCGCGCTTCTCCATCCGGGTGATGGTGTGGGTGAGCCGAGAGCGGGAGTGGACGACCTTGTCAGCCAGCTCTGACATGCGCAGGAACCTGCGGTCAGCCTCGGACAGGCGCACGAGGATCTCGTACTCGCCGAGGGTCAGGTCGATATCCGGATCGGCCTGCAGGGCCTCGCTGAACCGGTCCGTCAGCAGCGTCGTGGCGTATAGGAAGGTGCGCCAGGCCAGCTGCTCGGAGGAGGTCAGCCAGAGCTCGCCCGGCACTGACGCCCCCTCACCCTCTGCCGTATATTTCGTGGTGTCTGTCACATTCGCCTCTTTCCCGGGTTCTGATGCTTGCCATCATCCCGCAGTTTAGTTTAGATTTCAAGCAAGATCGCGGTGGTCGCTCCCCGGCCATCTCGCACCATTCAACTCCAAGGAGACGCATCATGACGGATCTGACCCCCGGCACCTGGACCCTCGACCCGGCTCACACCTCCGCCGCCTTCACCGTGCGGCACGCCGGCATCTCCAAGGCCCGCGGCCAGTTCCCCCAGACCGAGGGCACGCTGACGGTCGCCGAGGGCGGCAAGGACCTCGCCTTCGACATCTCGCTCGACACCGCCTCGATCAACACCTCGAACGAGGACCGCGACAACCACCTGCGCAGCGGAGACTTCTTCGACGTCGAGACCTTCCCGAAGATCACCTTCGTCTCCACCAAGGTCGAGGGCGACACCCTCATCGGCGACCTCACCATCCGCGACGTCACCAAGTCGGTCGAGCTGGACTTCGCCTACGAGGGCGCGGCTACCGATCCCTTCGGCATCTACCGCGCAGGCTTCACCGGCGAGACCAAGATCTCCCGCAAGGAGTTCGGCCTGACCTGGAACGCAGCCCTCGAGGCCGGGGGCGTGCTGGTCTCGGACGAGGTCAAGATCCTCATCGAGGCCGAGTTCACCGCTCCGACCTCCGCCTGAGCCGCCCCTCACCGCCGGCGTTCCACGCCGCGTGAGCACGACGGGCCGTCCGCACTGCGCGGGCGGTCCGTCGTCGTCGGGCGGCGGGCACCCCACCGTGCGTCCCACAACGCCGACGCCGCTGCGCCGACGCCCCGCCGCCGGCCGGACCGCCGGTCCGCTCCCTCCCCCGCTCTCGATAGGGTTCGCTCCATGGCCACCCCGCGCATCCCCTCCCCCGCCGATCCACAGGCACGGGTCCTGTACCTCACCCGCGAGGGCTGCCATCTGTGCGAGGACGCGCTGCCGGTGGTGCGGGCCGAGGCCGACCGGGCCGGGACGGCCGTGGAGGTGCGCGACATCGACGAGGATCCGCAGCTGCAGGCAGACTGGGACTACGACGTGCCGGTCATCATCGTGGACGGCACGGTCCATGCGAAGTACCGCGTGGATGCCGAGCAGCTGCGCTCCGCACTGCGGCGCCGGCCCTGGTGGCGCCGCCTGACCGGCCGCGCCTGACCCCGCGGCCGCACTCGCGGCGACTCTGCGCACGCGGCCTCGCTGCGCATGCGGCGTTTCTGCTCACGCGGCGTTTCTGCGCACAGGATCGGTCGATCCCGAACCAGACCGGGCCCGAGCTTGGCTCGGAATCGCCCGGTGCCGCGGAGCGACAGCCACGCCGCCCCAGCATCCGAGTTCGCGGGGCGGCGAGGGATTACGCGGGGCGGCGAGGGATTGCACTCCCCCTGGATGCGCAACGGCCCCCCTCTCGTGGAGAGGGGGGCCGTTGCACATCACGCAGCGATCACTTCTTGTTGCGACGCTGGTGGCGGGTCTTGCGAAGCAGCTTGCGGTGCTTCTTCTTGGACATGCGCTTGCGTCGCTTCTTGACGACAGAACCCATAGGTGCCTCTGTTCTGCAGGTCGATGCCTGCGGGGTGTGCAGCGGATCAGATGATGCGCGGCCCGCGGATACTGCACGGCGGAACGCTGCGATGCACGCTGTCGATGCTTGCAGTCGATCCGTGTTGCTCCGTGCGGGCCCGACGCCACGGTCGACCAGACATTCTACACGGCGCCCCTGCATCCTCAGCCGCGCGCCAGTGCGAGATCGCTCGCAGTCCCGGCGGCCCTGCTCAGCTCCGCCTCGACAGGGTCGACCACCTCCCGCTGGGCCACCTCGCGCACTCGTGCGGTGAGCACCCTGCGGGCACGCCGGCGGTGCCAGCTGCTGGCCAGCGCCGCGATCACCCCGCCCGCGACGCCGATCAGGATGCCGGCCGCGATGCCGAGCACCACCAGCACGGTGGGCAGCGGGATCGGGATCCACAGCTCCTCGACCATCGGCATCGGCGGCGGCGGGAGCCCGGCGAAGGCCAGGACGGCGTTCAGCGCGAGCCACCCCAAACCCAGCACCCAGGTCAGCAGGGCCAGCCACTGCAGCACGTCCAGCACCGGCCACCACCAGGAGGTGGTCGAGGCGCGCAGATCCGCTCCGGCCACGGCCTGGTCGAGCTCCTCCTCGAGCTGCTCCTCGCGGGAGCGGGCGGCGCCGCGCACGGCGGCCCTCCAGGGATCACCGCCCCCGTCGGAGGCGGCATCGGCGAAGCGTCGCAGCCCACCGGCGGCCCGGGCCCGCGTCGCGGCGTCGGGCTCGGGCAGCGAAGTGCGCTCGAGGCCTTCCCCATCGCGCTGCCTGCCGATGCCGAGCCGGCCCAGCGGGTCGGGCCGCGCCCCGCGCATCCAGCGCAGCGGTGGCCAGCCGACCCTGCCCGCCGCCCGGTAGCGGTAGGAGGCGCCGGCGGCCTGCGCCACCGCGTCGACCCGCGCGGCCGCGGCCAGGTCATCGACCAGCGCGTCGATCTGCGCCGGGGAGACGCGGGACGGCAGCCCCTCGGGATCTGCGACCTGCTGGAGCGTCTCGGCGGCGACGCACACGTCGGCGCGCTGGCGCTCGACGGCGGCCTCTCGGCTGCGGGCGGTCGTCACCAGGTGCTCGCGCAGGGTCTCGACCCCCTCCCCTGTGCTCGCGGAGGTGGCCAGCACCGGCGCCCGGTCCAGGCCGTCGGCCCGGGCGATCCCGGCGAGCGACTCGAGCACGGTCTCGCGCTCGTCCTCGCGGACCCGGTCGATCTGGTTCAGGACCAGCACGGTGACGGCGTCGTGGCCCGCGAAAGGCTGCACGAACTCCTGGTGGAGGACGGCATCGGCGTACTTCTGCGGATCGGTGACCCAGACGATCACGTCCACCAGGCCGCTCATCCTCTCGGCGATCGCCCGATTGCCCGCCTCGACCGAGTCGAGATCCGGCAGGTCCAGCAGGACGATGCCGGGCGGCCCGGAGGGCTGGGTGCGGCGTGCGCGACGCCCCGCCGGCGGGCGCGCGGCCATCTCGGCGAGCGCGGCGTCGGTGCCGTCGAGGTGGTGGCGCTCCTCGATCTCGAGCCAGTCCAGCAGGGCATCGCTGCCGTTGTCGCCCACCACTGCGGCGATCGGCGCCGCCGTGGTGGGACGGCGCACCGCGGCACGGGAGATCTCCCTGCCCACCAGAGCGTTCACGAGCGAGGACTTGCCGGATCCGGTGGCACCGAACAGCCCGATCACGGTGTGCTCAGCGGAGAGGGCGCGGCGGCGGTCGATGCGGTCCAGCACCTCTCGGGCGCGGGCGATCTCCGTGCCGGGGGCGATGCCGTCGAGGGTCTCGGCGGCCCGGTCCAGGGCCTCGATCCGCTCGAGCAGCGGGGCAGGTGGGGCCGGGGTGCGGCCCAGCAGCGGGCTCATGCGTCCTCCCTGATCTCGCGGCCGAGTCGGGTCAGCGCCTCGGCATCGGCGTGCAGCTGATCGGCGGACCCTGCTTCACC
>JAAZLF010000627.1 GCA_012799425.1 Actinomycetales bacterium
CGTGTTTTTGCGGTGGTTATAGCGGTAGGGAAACGCCCGGTCCCATTCCGAACCCGGAAGCTAAGCCTGCCAGCGCTGATGGTACTGCACTCGATAGGGTGTGGGAGAGTAAGTCACCGCCGCAATTCTTTGTTAGTGGTTAGAGCCTGAGGGTTTGAGCATTGCTCACCTTCGGGCTCTTTCCCATTCACGGACTTGTGCGGAGCTATACGCGCCGCCCACACTCAGCCGCCGAACTCTCGTGGCCGAAGCTGCATCTACTTGTACGGGTCCGGAGGGCCTCGCTCGGGGACGGCGCTCCCAGCCGGCGGTGGGAGCTGCAGGGCCCCAGCAGGTGAACCGGCAGGTACTCGGTAGAGGACTACAGGACGGGTCGATCGGACGGCCTGTCGGGCGTGGTCGTAGCAGTCCGCCGCCAGTGGCGAGGTGGTACGGCGCTGGCACGGGCGGGCGGCGCCCTGCGAGGAGGCGGCGTGCGGATTCGCGTCACCAAGGCCCGGCTCGGTGAGTGCCGGTGAAGAACAGGTGGATCGAGCCGTCTTCGGCGGTGGCGACGCAGGGCCCGCACACTCCGCGCGCCATCCAGGCCGGAGTCGTGGGCGTGTCCGTGTTGAGGACACGCTCGGGTGAGGACCACGCGGCGCGGTCTCCCGACGGTGCCTCGGCTTGAATCCACCACAGGCCCTGGGCCGGGAAAGGCTCCACGTCGTGCAGGTTGGTGTCGCGGGCCAGCAGCATCGCCCAGCCGTCGGGGGTCCGATAGAGGGCGTTGTCGAAGCAGCCCTCCTGGGAACTGGCGAAGGCCCGCGGCGTTGACCAGGTGAGGCCGTCGCGACTGTCGACGACCCGCAGCTCGTAGTCAGGTCGTTCCCCGGGGCCGACCTCGTGCGGTGTCGCCAGCCTTGCCGGTGCAATTCGGAGCCCGCGAGCAGGGTAGAGCCGATTGCGGAAGGACGATGAGTAACCGCCGATGAATATCACTCAGCAGCCGCCCACACGGTGCGCGTTCGGATCGCTCAGACCGAGCACACCACGAGGCATCGGCCCATCAAGCATGTCCTACTGAGGCCTAGCGCGATCGATGACCGGAGTGATGTGTGGCACGGTGCCCTTGTGCTGAAAACGCGCTACAGCGCGGACTCCCCTGCGGATCAGGTCGGTCGAGGTCAAGCGTGAGAACCCTCGAGCTCGGGAAGCCGGAGCAGACCGACTGGCGGTCGGCTGACGGAACGTGCCTGCGCAGTCCCGCCCGCATCGTTCGGGAGTGGAGACCGCAACGGAGCACCGATAGAACACCGCCGATCGCCGGCGAAAGGCACATGTGAGCTCGACACCGCAAGCGATGATGAGTCAAGGAGTCGGCGCAGGGGCGCCTATTCTGGATCGTGATGGATGAGTTGCTCGCCCCGATCCTGAGTCACCTGGACCAGAGCACCCCCGGCGACCTCATCGGCTTCTACCTCTACGGCTCCGCTACGACCACAGGGCTGCGGCCCGACAGCGACATCGACACGCTGATCCTGACGCATCGGTCGTTGACCGATTGTGAGAGGTCCGGTTTGGTCTCGCTGTTGCTAAAGGTCTCAGGGTGGAGAGGTCATGCCGGCCGATTCCCCGATGCCGCTGCTCGCCAGCCGCTGGAGGTGACCAGTCTCGTCCTCGACGGGCGGCTGCCGCAGCCCGTCTGTGATCCTGAAGTCGTTGCTCTGCTGGCCCTGGCGCGCACCCTCGTCGCCCTAGCCACAGGCCAGATGGTATCTACGGGTGCCGCCGCCCAAGCAGTTGCCCCGAAACTCACCGGAATGATCGTGTGCTGCTGGAGTACGCGCGGTCTGGTTACCTCGGACAGGTCAGCGACGACTGGAGCGATCAGTCGTCGCAGGCGAAGACGCTGGCCCACACCCTGGCAGAGTTCGCAAAGCAGACAACACGCAGACAGAGTTTCCATTCTCAGGACCAGGGCTAGAACTGCGCCATCTATCGATCGCTGAATCACGCCGCTTACCGCTACGACTCACAAGGTGAGGGCATTGAGCCGGACCTGAACGATTTGACCCTGCTGGAGGAAGACCGCCAAGAGTTGATTCGCTGGCGAGCGACTGCTGCCTGTGATCGCCGCTGACCGTCCCGAAGACTCTCGGCTGAGTGACGCTCTCGATGGCGCACGGCAGTTCGCGATAGGGTCAGTAAGCACCGGTCCGCTACGGAAGCTCGCCTTCGATTGCCACAGGGCGGCCCGCGAAACGGTCGTTGCACGAGCTGGCGGCCTACAGCCGAGAGATTGGGGCCGCCTCGGAGCATCGGTAGAACACCGCCATTCACCGGCGAATGTCACAACGCCCGGGAGGCAATCAACCCCCGTCCGTCCCTGCTTGTCCAGATCCAGCCCTCGCTGAAGTGCATCCTCCCGGCTGTGATCCTCATCTGAGCCATCGTTCTGGATGTCATCGTCCGTCACCACAGTCCTGCTGTGCTGAAGAGGCCTCACCGCTGCGCATCACTGATGGGAGCGGGCTCTGGTGATGGTCGGGTACGGGGGAGGGGGCCGACCAGGGAAGCGGTACCCGCACATGAGAGCCGGCAGGCAGGCGCTGCACGGATCCCACCGGGAGGTGACTGCCAATCCTCATGCGACGTGAAACACACCGCACCGATTTGCGCCCAAGCTCCGTGGTGGCATAGATTTACATCTGTTGCTCGACGGGAACACCGAAGAGAACAGGA
>JAAZLF010000628.1 GCA_012799425.1 Actinomycetales bacterium
ATCACGAAGCCCTTGGCCATCTGGTCGCCGGCGGCCCAGAAGAAGTCGCCGGTGCGCTGGAACCCGAACATCGAGTAGAAGATGTAGAACGGGATCATCGGGAAGTCATGGGTGGCGTACGAGGTGCCGGCCGCGGTGAAGGCGGCGGTCGAGCTGATCTCGTTGATCCCCATGTGCTTGATCTGGCCGGAGGTGGACTCCTTGTAGGCCAGCAGCAGGTCACGGTCCACCGACAGGTAGTTCTGGCCGTCGGGGTTGTAGATCTTCGCCGTCGGGAACAGCGAGTCCATGCCGAAGGTGCGGGCCTCGTCGGGGACGATCGGGACCCAGCGCTTGCCGGTCTCCTTGTCCCGCATCAGGTCCTTCAGCAAGCGCACGAGCGCCATCGTCGAGGCGATCTCCTGCTTGCCGGAGCCGCGCATGACGACCTCGTAGGCCTTGTCGCCGGGCAGGTCCAGCGGCTTGTGCTCGGTGCTGCGCGAGGGGACCGGGCCGCCCAGCTTCGAGCGGTGCTCCTTGAGGTACTGCATGACCGGGGAGTCGTCCTCGGGCAGGTAGAACGGTGCGTCGTAGAGACCGCCCGACTCGAGCTGCTCGTCGCTGATCGGGATGCGCAGGGTGTCGCGCAGCGCCTTGAGGTCCTCGCTCGTGAACTTCTTCATCTGGTGGGTCGCGTTGCGGCCCGCGAAGTTCTTGCCCAGGCGGTACCCCTTGACGGTGTGGGCGAGGATCACCGTGGGCTTGCCATTGCTCTCCGTGGCCTGCTTGAACGCCGCGTAGATCTTCTTCGCGTCATGGCCGCCGCGGTTGAGCTTCCACCAGATGTCCTCGTCGGACATGTCCTCGACGAGGGCCTTGGTACGCGGGTCGCGTCCGAAGAAGTTGTCGCGGATGAATCCGCCGGACTCGGCGCGGTAGGTCTGGTAGTCGCCGTCCGGTGTGGCGTTCATCAGGTCGATGAGCGCACCGTCGGTGGACTCCTCCAGCAGCGGGTCCCAGCCGCCGCCCCAGATCACCTTGATGACGTTCCAGCCGGCGCCGCGGAACTGGCTCTCCAGCTCCTGGATGATCTTGCCGTTGCCGCGCACGGGGCCGTCGAGGCGCTGCAGATTGCAGTTGACGACGAAGGTGAGGTTGTCCAGGTGCTCCTTCGCGGCGATGTGCAGCGCGCCGCGGGACTCGACCTCGTCCATCTCGCCGTCGCCCAGGAACGCCCAGGTGTGCTGCTCGCTGGTGTCCTTCAGACCCCGGTTGTGGAGGTAGCGGTCGAAGGAGGCCTGCTCGATCGCGGCGACCGGACCGATGCCCATAGAGACGGTGGGGAACTCCCAGAAGTCCGCCATCGCACGCGGGTGCGGATAGGAGGGCATGCCGTTCTCGCTGGAGACCTCCTGGCGGAACCCGTCGAGGTCCTCCTGGGAGAGGCGGCCCATCATGTAGGCGCGCGAGTAGATGCCGGGGGAGGCGTGTCCCTGGAAGAAGACGTGGTCGCCGCCGCCGGGGTGGTTGCGGCCGCGGAAGAAGTGGTTGAAGCCGACCTCGTACATCGTGGCGATGGAGGCGTAGCTCGAGAGGTGGCCGCCGACGGACACCTCGGGACGCTGGGCGCGATGGACGACCATCGCCGCGTTCCAGCGGTTGATGTTGCGCAGCTCCTTCTCGAGTTCCACATCACCGGGGTACTCGGGCTGCTGATCGACGGGGATCGTGTTGACGTAGTCCGTCGTGAGCGAGTCAGGCAGGTGCAGATCTTCGTCCCGCGCGTGCTGGATCAGGCTCTGGACGATCTCGGAGGCACGCTCGGCGCCGCGGTGCTCGACCAGGCCGTCGAACGACTCCAACCACTCCCGGGTCTCCTCCGGGTCCGGATCCTGCGCGTGGCTCGGCAGATTGATGCCGATGGGACGAGGGGTTTCGTGCGAACTCACACTGTCCTTCTCTCTACGGGAGGGGATGGACCGGCCATGGGAGCTGGGAATCGCCAGTGGGTCCTGCTCCAGCGGCCTCGGTGCGGCAAGCCTACCTTCGCCGAGTGAGCGCGGGACCTTCACGGACCCTTCGCATATGTGACACGGGAGACATCCGAATTCGGGAGCGGCCGGGAGGGGCTCTCGCGCCGTAATGCGCACAGGTGCCCGGTGGCATAGAATCAGGCCCGCGCCGCACGTTCCGAGATCTTCTCGTGATCACACGCCGCGCGGTTCGAACCATCCAGCTGTTAAGGAGTCCTTTCTTGTCACCGTCGTCCGACGCCCCCTCGTCCAGCTCCCTCTCCGAGGTGCTGAGCTTCACCACGGGCCAGATCGTGCAGGAGATCGGGTACGACGACGACGTCGATCTCGACCTGCGCGATGCGATCGAGGACCTCATCGGCGATGAGCTGGAGGAAGAGGACACTCAAGAGATCGTGGACGCCGTCGTGCTGTGGTGGCGCGACGGCGACGGCGACCTCACCGATGCGCTCGTGGACACCCTGCGGAACATCGAGCCCGGCGCCCCCGTGTGGGTCATGGTCCCCAAGGCGGGCCGCCCCGGCCACGTGATGCCGGGCGATATCCAGGAGAGCGCCGGCATCGCCGGTCTGCGGGTGATGAGCTCGGTGAGCCTCGCCCCCGACTGGACCGGCACCCGTCTGGCCAGCCGTGTGAACTGATGCCGATGGCGGCGACACGCCTGTGAGGAGTGTCACGGGCGCGCGGCGTGCCGCGGGCCCACGGGGGACCACCCCCGCCCGGGTCGTTAGCTCAGTTGGTCAGAGCGCCTGGTTTACACCCAGGAGGTCGGGGGTTCGAGCCCCTCACGACCCACCGGAGAGAAGGCCCCCGGCCCGCACGCAGAGTGCGGAGTCGGGGGCCTTCTCGTTGAGCTGAGCGCACAGTGGGCGCTGGCGCCGCGAAGAGCGGCGGCCATTCTGTGTCGGCACGCAGGAGCTGTTCGTGTGTTCGATCGATGTGGTCCGCGGTCGCGACGGGCTCACAGGATGTGTGACCGCATGGCTGCGCGAGCGCATCGACATCCGCACCGCCTGTCAGGGCCGGGAGGGTATCTGCCTGTGCGGAAGCTCTGGTGAAGTATGGAACTGGCGCCCGGGCTCGGGTGCCATGTTTACTGCCCAAGCGTGTCATCTGAATGGTACGGTTTGTATCATTCTACTGATACACACATGGAGGTGTGCCATGCCCTGGCTGATGATCTGGATGCTGCTCGGGCCATCCGTGGTGAGCGTCGTGATCGCAGTCATCGCCTGGCGAGTGATCCGGCGCGGCGCCCGTCCCGTTCAGATAGGCCGCCGCTCCAGCGGGGCGGTCGTAGCAGGCGCGGCGACAGTGATGGCGGTCTATCCCGTTCTTGACGCGGCCCCGTTGTGGATCGATGCTCCCTCTCCGGCATGGTCGACGATCTTTGACACCCGATTCGTTCTGCCGCTCGTTCTCGGCCTGCTGGTGCTGATGATCCTCGGCGCGGTTCGTCCGCGGCCCAGCTCCCGCTCAGAGGCAGTCCTGTCACCGCGGTCCTGGCGCTCGTTCCTGAACACGTGGTGGCTCGGCGCAGTGCTGGGCGTTCTCGCGTTGATCATCGGACTCACGCTCTCAGCCGGAATGGCCTCCCAGCCGAACGATGCCGGTCAGTACAGCCTGTACGTGGTCGATCTCGGGTCCGCGGCGTTCGGGACGGCCATCTATGGGTGGCATCACTCCCTCATCCCGTCGGTGCTGTGCGTGCTTCTGAGCGCAACCACCTGGTGGACGCTGTCCCGGATCGCACGTCCGCCGCTGCCTCCGACGCACGCCGCGGATGCTGCTGACCGGCGCTTGCGCAGCACGAACGCTCTGCGTGTCATGCTCGGGGCGCTGCTGCTGCACCTCGAAGCGATCCTGCACTCCCTCGCGAGCACGTCCCGAATGACGGGCTCCTTCTCTGGGGGCGGTGACCTGTTCTTCTCCACCGGCACGCCGTTCTCCGCCCTAAGCGGGACGTTGAGCGTCCTGGCGCAGATCGCCGGAATCCTGGGACTCGCACTGTGGGCGTTCACGGCTCTGACCGCTGTGCGGACCCGCGCGACCACCAGGTCATCGCGCACCGCGGTCCCGACATGATCATCACTCTCTCACCCGAAGAAGGCAGCCCCGCCCGGCAGATCCATGACCAGATCAGCGGGCTGATCACCACCAGTCAACTAGGCCGAGGCGAACGCCTGCCGTCCGTTCGTCAGCTCGCCTCCGACCTCGGCGTCGCCCCGGGCACGGTCGCGAAGGCCTATCGCTCGCTGGAGGCCGACGGCCTCCTCATCTCCCGAGCCGGCTCCGGCACCCGGGTCAGCGACCAGGCGGCCCCGGTCTCCTCATCCGTCGCACAGGCGGCACGGCGACTGACCGGCGCTGCTCGCCACGAGGGACTTTCGCTCGAACAGACCGTTCGGGTGCTGCGCTCGACGTGGTGACCCGCTGCTGCTCTTCTCCAACTTCCTGTGCTCGGTGAGCTGCTGGGCGGAATCCTGCGCGAGCGGAAGATGCTTGCCTCGCGATCACTGACGCCGTCTCGCCGATGCTCACCGCGTCACTGTGTAGAGCAGCACCAGCACGACAGGCACCGCAACGGCGAGGCATCCCCAGGTGATCGCGGTCTTGCGGTCCTGAGCCTTCTGATCGGACGTGCGCTCGGGAGCCTCGGGGCGCCCGTCGCGTTCCCACTGCTCCTTCTCGCGTTGGCGTCGCACGAGCAGTTGGCCGATCAGGAGGACCACCGAGACCAGGATCGCCACAGCGAGCGCGAGCAGGATGAGGGTGTAGATGGCGGTGCCTCCGGACGGTCGCTGGGACGGCTGACTGTGGACAGGGTCTCACGACCCGGTGCTCCGCCTGGGCGCTTCCTATACTGGCAGGGCAGTCATGACCGGCGTGCTCCGCAGCTCGTGGAGCCTCGGTCGGAGCCCCGTTGAAGGAGGAGCCGCGCAGGTGAGTGCACCCAGCAGAGAGTTCGACGTCGAGGCGATCCGCGCAGACTTCCCGATCCTCACCCGGATGCTCGATCCGGAGACACCGATGATCTACCTCGACGGAGGGGCCACCTCCCAGCGTCCGCGACAGGTGATCGACGCCGAGGTCGACTATCTGCTCAGCGACCACGCCGCGGTCAAGCGCGGAGCGCATCGCATGGCGGGCCTGGCCACCGACGCCTACGAGGGCGCGCGGGAACGGGTCGCGGAGTTCCTCGGCGCTCCCTCGCCGGACGAGGTCGTCTTCACCAAGAACGCCACCGAGGCGCTGAACCTGGTGGCGCACTCGCTGGGCAGCGGCGACGCCTCCACACCGGAGCGACTGCGGGTGCGTGAAGGCGACGAGATCCTGGTCACCGAGATGGAGCACCATGCCAACCTGGTGCCCTGGCAGGAGCTGGCCCGACGCACCGGGGCCGTCCTGCGGTGGATCCCGGTGGCCGAGGACTTCACCCTCGACCTGACCGAGCTCGGCTCCCTGGTCACCGAACGCACCAAGGTCATCGCCTTCACCCACCAGTCCAACGTGCTGGGGACCCTCAACCCCGTCGGCCGCCTGGTCGAGGCCGCCCGTGCGGTCGGCGCGCTGACCGTGCTGGATGCCGCACAGTCCGCCCCGCACATGCCCTTCGACGTGGCCGAGCTCGGCGTGGACCTGGTGGCCCTGTCCGGGCACAAGATGCTCGGCCCCACCGGGGTCGGGGTGCTCTGGGGCCGCTACGGGCTGCTGGAGCAGCTGCCGCCGTTCCTCACCGGAGGCTCCATGATCGAACTGGTCGATATGGAACATTCCACCTTCGCAGAGCCGCCGGCCCGTTTCGAGGCGGGCACCCCGCCCATCTCCCAGGCGGTCGGCCTCGCAGCCGCCTGCGACTACCTCGATGCGCTCGGGATGGAGCAGATCGCCGTGCACGAGCAGGCGCTCACCCAGCGGGCGCTGGCCGGCCTGGCGGGCATCGACGGGGTGCGGATCATCGGTCCGGCCCTGTCCCCGGAGCGGACGGGCGCGGTGTCCTTCGACGTCGCCGGGCGCCACCCGCACGACATCGGCCAGGTGCTCGACTCCCTCGGCATCGAGGTGCGGGTGGGCCACCACTGCGCCTGGCCCCTGCATCGTCGTTTCGGGGTGCACGGCACCACCCGCGCGAGCTTCTCCGTCCACACCACCGCCGCCGAGGTCGACGCCTTCGTCGACGGCGTCGCCCACACCATCGACTTCTTCGGATCACTCTCATGAGCAGCCCACTGAACTCCCTGTACACCGAGCTCGTCATCGAGCACGACAAGCGCCCCCTCCACGCCGGACTGCGCGAGCCGTTCCGCTCCGAAGTCCATCACGTCAACCCCACCTGCGGCGACGAGATCACCCTCCGGCTGCAGCTCGCGGACGGCAAGGAGCGCATCGAGGACGTCTCCTACGACGCTGTCGGCTGCGCGATGAGCCGGGCCTCGGCCTCGATCATGGCCGATCTGCTGATCGGCCGGACCACCGCCGAGATCGAGCCGGTGCAGGAGCACTTCGAGACCGCGATGCGCTCACGCGGCCGGGTGGGCGGGGACGAGGAGCTGATCGGGGACGGCATCGCGCTGCTCGGTGCGGCGAAGTTCCCCGCACGCGTGAAGTGCGTGCTGATGCCCTGGAAGGCGTATCAGGCGGCACTGGTCGAAGCACGGACGCTGGGGGAGTGAACAGGATGGGCAGCGCGCAGACGGTCGGCGCCGTGATCGGCGCCCTCGAGGATGCATACCCGCTGAGCTGGGCAGAGCAGTGGGACCGGGTCGGGCTCGTGCTGGGGGAGCGCAGCGCCGAGGTGCACCGGGTGCTGCTCGCGGTGGACCCCACCGTGTCCGTCGCCCGCGAGGCGATCGAGCGCGATGCGCAGCTGCTGATCACCCACCATCCGTTGCTGCTGCGCGGTGCGAGCTTCCTGCCCGCCGACGACGGCAAGGGGGCGGTGGTGACAGCACTGCTGCGCCACGGCACGGCCCTGTGGTGCGGGCACACGAACGTCGACCGTTCCACCCGCGGGACTGTCGGCGCCTGGCTGAACGCGCTCGACCTGCAGGACGCCGCACCGCTGGTCCCGGGGGAGGAGCCCGCCCAGGCGGCGCACGACTCCCACCGCTTCGGCCTCGGTGCGGTGGGCACGCTGCCCGTCGCCACCACCGTCGGCGAGCTGACATCGATGATCGCCCAGCTGGTGCCCACCACCGCGCGGGGGATCCTCCACACCGGGGACGCTGCCCGTCCGGTGCGTCGCGTGGCAGTGTGCCCCGGCGCGGGGGACTCGTTCCTCGACGCGGCGGTCGCGGCGGAGGCCGATGTCTACATCACCTCGGACCTGCGCCATCATCCAGCGCTCGAGCATCTCGAGTCCGCTGTGGAACCCTCTGCGGTGCCGGCGCTGATCGATGTGCCGCACGCGGCGAGCGAGGCGCTCTGGCTGCCGCTCGCCCAGCAGCTGCTCACCGAGGCGCTGCCCGGCATGGAGGTGCTCCTGAGCGAGCACACCACCGATCCGTGGAGCGGGCGCGCCGCCTGAACGACGGTGCGCCGGGAGTCTCAGCCCACCCGGTCCACGATCACGAGGCGGTCGCCGTCCAGCTCCGCCTGGAGCCCGCCGAAGCCGTCGCGGACCGCATCGACCACCTCATCCGGCGTCGACGGCGCGCTGGGCAGCGTGAGCAGGACGTGCGTGAGCAGACCGCGGTATCGCTTCGCATCGTGCGAGATCACCTTCCGCACCCCGTCCCGCTCCTGGACCGGCGCGACCTCGAGCACTCGCACGCCCTCCCCGCTGCGCATCGGCATCATCGAACGGTAGGCGCCCGAGCGGCAGTCGATCACGACGGGCGAGCCTCCTTCCGCCTGCTCTGCCAGAAGCTCCGCGGCCACGGGGCGCAGTCGCCGCGCCCACCAGGAGCCCGCTCTGCCCAGAGAGGCGAGGCGGGAGCCGGCGGAGAGACGATAGGCGGGGATCCGGTCATGCGAGGCATCGACCAGGCCGAACAACGCGCTCTGGACGAGCACCTGACGGTCCTCGGCGGGGTACGGCTCCCGATCCAGCTGGTCGAAGAGCACCCCGGAGTAGACGGACAGCGCCTCGGCGACGGGTTCCTCGGCGAGGTGCAGCATGCGTCCCACCAGCCCCGGGGAGGAGGCGGGCACACCCAGACGCTCGGCGGCGTCGGGGCCCGCGGCGGTGTCTCGGGCGGCGTCCAGCATCTGCTCGCGCGCCTCCCGCAGACCGGGCAGGGACATCGTCGCCAGGTCGAGAGCGGCAGCGCCGACCTCCAGGGGGCGCGTCTTCGTCTCCGAGGGCGGCAGCAGGATCAGCATCCGTCCATTCTGGGCCGACGGCGCCTCCCGGCCCGCCAGGGGCCGAGGAGACCTTCGGCACGTCGTCCCCGGGCCGGCTCTCCGAGACGGCGTGCGGTCGGTGGCGGACGTAGACTGCTCATGGACCAGTCGGCCGGGCAGCCGCGTCCTCGGAGCTCCGGCTCCGGGGCCGAGGAAAGTCCGGGCTCCATCCGGCACGGTGGTGGGTAACGCCCACCCGGAGCGATCCGCGGGACAGTGCCACAGAGAGAAAACCGCCGCCCGCACCCCTCGGGGCACGGGCGGTAAGGGTGAAAGGGTGGTGTAAGAGACCACCGCGGCCTCGGTGACGAGGCCGGCACGGCAAACCCCACCGGGAGCAAGGTCAGACAGAGGATGTTCGAGGGCGCCGGCCCGAGTCCTCGGGTAGACCGCTGGAGGTCGTCGGCAACGGCGATCGTAGAGGGATGGCTGCCGATCACAGAACCCGGCTTACAGGCCGGCTGGTCCAC
>JAAZLF010000629.1 GCA_012799425.1 Actinomycetales bacterium
CGCCGAGCGTGAGGCGCAGCAGGCGGGGCGAGATGCGGGTCTTGCCCTGCACCTCCAGCACGGCCTGGTTCTGCTTCCGGCGCGGAGGACGCCCTGCGGGCGCCTGGGCGGGAGCGGAGGGATCAGTGGTGGTCTGCATGCCGCCCATATTACGCTACGAGGCTGTTACGTAAATGGGGTGGTCGTGCTGCGCACCTCCTCTAGGCTGGAGGGATGAGCGCCATGCACCTCCCCGAGGTCGACGCGGTCGTGGTGGGCTCCGGCCCCAACGGCCTCGCCGCCGCCGTCACTCTGGCCCGGGCCGGCCTCTCGGTCCAGGTGCTCGAGTCGCAGCCCACCCTCGGCGGCGGCGCACGCACCCTCGACCTGGGCCTGGCCGCGGGGATCGTGCACGACATCTGCTCGGCCGCCCATCCGCTGGCGCTCGCGAGCCCCTTCTTCGACGCCTTCGACGTGCGCTCCCGAGGCGTGCGCGCGATCGCCCCCGCCGCCTCCTACGCCCAGCCTCTGGACGACCAGCCGGCGGCGATCGCATGGCACGATGCGGAGCGCACCGCAGAGGATCTCGGCGCCGACGGCCCCGCCTGGCGCGCCACGATCGGCACCCTCGCCCAGCACGAGGACCTGGTGGTCCAGCTCGCGCTCGGCGACAAGCGCTCGATCCCGCCCGCTCTGCTCGATCCGCGCACCCTGACCGCCGCTCCCCTGTTCGGAGCCCTGGTCGGCCTGCAGGGCAGCCGCGCCTGGGATCTTCCCTTCCGCACGCAGCGCGCACGAGCGCTGCTGGGCGGGGTGGCGGCCCATGCCATCGGCACGATGCCCTCGCTGGGCCTGTCCGCGACGGCGGGGCTGCTGAGCACGATCGCGCACGGGACGGGCTGGCCGATCCCCGTCGGCGGCTCCCAGGCGATCATCGATGCCCTGCTCGCGGACCTGCGCGCCCATGGCGGACAGGTCCTTCCCGGCCATCACGTGCGCACCTGGCGGGACGTGCCTCCCGCCCGGGCGGTGCTGTTGGACACCCCGGCGGGCGCCGCCGCGGACATCCTGGCCAATCGCCTGCCCTCCTCCCTCGAACGCGCGCTGCGCCGCTTCCCTCACGGGAACGCGGCCGCGAAGGTGGACTTCGTGCTCTCAGGGCCGGTGCCGTGGCGGGACGCCGAGGTGGGCGAAGCCGGCACCCAGCATCTGGGAGGCACCCGCGAGCAGATGGCGCGCGCCGAGGCGCAGGTGGCCGCCGGCCGGGTGCCCGAGCATCCCGTGACGCTGGTCAGCGACCCCTCGGTGGCCGACCCCTCACGGATCCGGGGCGGTCTGCGCCCGCTGTGGGCCTACGCGCACGTCCCCGCCGGGGACACCACCGATCCCACCGAGATGGTCACGCGCCAGATCGAGCGCTTCGCCCCGGGCTTCCGCGACCTGATCGTCGCCTCGCGCGGGATCCCCGCCGCCGAGATGCCCGCGCACAACCCGTCCCTGGTGGGCGGGGACATCTCGATGGGCCGGGTCACGATGGCCGGGATGATCGCGCGGCCCACGGCACGCTGGGATCCCTACCGTCTGGCCGAGACCGGCTGGTACCTGTGCTCCTCGGCGACCCCGCCGGGGCCATGGGTGCATGGCATGTCCGGGTGGCACGCCGCCCGACGCGTGCTGCAGCGCGAGTTCGGCCTTCGCCAGATGCCGAGCCTGTCCCCGTCGCCTCCTTCGGCGTCGAGGCGTGCCGGCGACCGCGACTGACTTGTCACACCGTGAGCCCCCTGCGTTGAATTCTTATACCACGTGACGCAGGATGGCTCACCGTGAATTCTTCAGACGGCCCCGCCCTCGAGCCGACCGCTCCGGTCCCGCCGGTCGACGACGCCGCGGCACACAACCCCTCCGGACGCTCCTTCTTGGGCCAGCCCGGTCCGCTCGCGAACCTGTTCAGCGTGGAGCTGTGGGAGCGCTTCAGCTTCTACGGGATGCAGGGCATCCTCGCGATCTACATGTACTTCGCCGCCACGCAGGGCGGTCTGGGGATCGACAAGGGTGTCGCCCTCGGCATCGTCGGCGCCTACGGCGGCTCCGTGTACCTCTTCTCGATCCTCGGTGCACTGATCTCGGATCGCCTGCTGGGCCCGGAGAAGACCCTCTTCGGCAGCGCCGTGATGATCATGCTGGGGCACATCGCCCTGGCCGCCCTCCCCGGGGTGCCGGGCCTGATCACCGGCCTGCTGCTGGTGGGAGTCGGCTCGGGCGGCCTGAAGTCCACCGCCGCCACGCTCGTGGGGTCGCTGTACACCCGGGATGATCCGCGCCGTGATGCCGGCTTCTCGATCTACTACATGGGCATCAACATCGGTGGCCTGCTGGGCCCCCTGGTCACCGGCTTCGCCCAGCAGCAGTGGGGTTTCCACCTCGGCTTCGCGCTCGCGGCCGCGGGCATGCTCATCGGTCTCATCCAGTACGTCATGACCCGCAAGGGCCTGCCGGCGAGCGTCCACACGGTCCCCGACCCGCTGCCCCGATCGCAGTACCCGCTGTGGGCCGGCATCGCCGCGGGCTCCCTCGCATTGATCATCGTGCTGGTGATGACCGGTGTGCTGAACGCGGGCAACCTCGCGACCGTCGTCGCGGGCCTGGCCGTGGTGGGCGCGATCGCGATCTTCGCACTGCTGCTGACCTCGAAGAAGCTCGACTCCGACGAGCACTCCCGGGTGGTCGCCTTCATCCCCCTGTTCATCGGCACCGCCGCGTTCTTCGCGCTGTTCCAGCAGCAGTTCACCGTGATCACCCTGTACTCGGACACGCGCCTGGATCGTGAGATCTTCGGCTGGACCATCCCGATCTCGTGGGTGCAGTCCTTCAACCCGTTCTTCATCATCACCCTCGCTCCGGTGCTGGCGGCGGTGTGGACCCGGCTCGGCCCGCGCCAGCCCTCCACTCCGCGGAAGTTCGGTGTGGGCATCATCCTGATGGGCTCCGCGTTCCTGCTGTTCCTGCCCATGGCCTCGGTGGTCAAGGTGCCGGTGATGTGGATCGCGCTGATCATGCTGGTGGCGACGGTCGGCGAGCTGTGGCTCTCCCCCGTCGGCCTGTCCCTGGCGACCAAGCTGGCACCCGGTGCATACCCGGTGATGATGATGGCCCTGTACAACCTCTCGGTCGCGCTGGGCACCTCGCTCTCCGGTGCGCTGGCGACGTTCTACTCCGCGCAGACCGAGGGGATGTACTTCGGTGCGCTGGGTGCGATCACGATCGGCATCGGCGTGCTCATGCTGCTGATGGCCAAGCCCGTCGGCATCGCGATGCGCGGGGTGCGCTGACCCCGTTCGACCGGCCTCGCCCCCGCCCGCGGCCCCTCAGCCGCGCTCCCTCAGCCGCGCTCCCGCAGCAGGGCCACGAGCGCCATCAGCAGCGCGTCGGACCCGATGAACCTGTCGCCGTCCCGTCCCAGCGCCCCGACGGCGACGAGGTCCTCGAGGTCACGCACCACGCGCATCCAGCGCTCGATCTCCTCCCTGTCCCGCGGCACGGTCGCGTCCGCCGTCCGCGGATCCGGCATCTGCAGCCCGCCCTCTGCGCAGGCGGCCATCAGCGCGGCTGCGGTGTCGGGCATGCCCCGGAATCCCCCGTCCTCCGCGCCGCGCGCATCGCGTCCCAGCAGCATCGCCGTGAGCACCGCGTGCGCGAACTCGATGAACGACTCCGGGTCGTCGTCGACCGTGACCAGCGGCGCCGGACCGTTCTCCCGCCGCACCCGGCCACCGACCACGTCGATCCAGCCGCCGTCGCGCAGCGCCACCCACGGGCCGACCACCTCCGGGTGGTCCCACATGCTCCGCACCGGGCGGCAGATCCCGCTCCGCTCGAGCAGAGCGGCGGTGTCCTCACGGCCCAGCGCACCGGTCGCGGTCACCCGCCGGTCCTCCTCGAGCAGCTCCAGCAGCGCGATCGTGAAGCGCACGAAGCCGTTCTCCGCGCAGTCCTGCGGCCGCGGCTCGATGTCGCGAGTCATCAGGTCATCCAGGGAGCTGTGCGGCTCGGGCAGGAACCATGGCCAGGTGATCTCTGGGGGCTCCTCGGCGCGCACGTGCTCGAGAGCGTCGAGCCGGTCGTAGGGACTCAGCGGCTCGGGCAGACGGCCGGTCTCGCCGAGCTCCACCCGCTCCTCGTCGCCCAGGGAGTTGTACCAGTGCATGTATGCGGCGAGCTCCTGCTCGTCCTCGAGGTCGACACCGAGGGACATGCCGTATCCGAGGATGTTGGTGGAATAGGAACGCCGGGTGGGGTCGTCAGCCGCCTCGAGCGCCGCGAACTCGAGCCCGCCGAGCATCGCCGGTGCGGCGGAGACGCTCATCGAGTCCTCGTGCCATCGGCCGGTCTCGCGCAGGTAGGCGAAGAAGCGCGTGAGCGTGGGCACCAGGTCCATCACCTGCTCGCGCGGCTGGACCACGGTGCGCGGCACGACCTCGGTGAGCAGGTCGGTCGCCAGAGCCTCCGTCCACACCCCGGGATCGGGGCTGTGCAGCTGCTCGGCCTTGAGACGCAGCAGGGTCTCGAGCGTGCGCACCTCGTCGACCACGGGCGCGCCCTCCTCGGCGGTGATCCTCCAGGTCCCGTACTCGGACAGCACGAGCTCGCGCTCGCGCTGCTGTGCCCCTCGCTGATCCTCCATCCCTCCAGCATGACGCCCGTCGGCGCCGTGTGCCAGCGGCCGTGCGGCCATGAGCTCGCGCGCCGTCGCCTCACGGATGCCCGGCGGCCATCTGGGCGTCCGCAAGAATTCTCTGGACCCCGTTCCCGGCGTGCGCAAGACTGGTGGTGCTCGGTCCCGAGCATCGCCGTCCGGGCCGCAGCATCGACAGCACCGCGCGGAGGGAGGTGTGCGATGGGACAGGTCCGGGTCTACAACCTCGGCTACGACCCCGGGACGGGTATCGGCGAGCTGCTGCACACCACCAGCGTGCGCCATGCCTTCGGGATGATCCGGCGGGAGGTCGCGGATCCCGTGGAGCTCACCATCGTCGACGAGCGGATCATCCCCACCGCCCTCGAGCTGACCCGCGAGCTCAGCGGAGCCTGGGTGGAGGGGGCCGGGCAGCGCTCGATCGGCTTCTCCTACCGCGCGGTCCACGAACGGGATCACTGGACCTGCGCCTACTGCGGCCGCAGCGTCTCGAAGACTCCCGCCTGCGAGGCGCTGCTGGCGACCGTGGATCACATCATGCCGATCTCCCGCGGAGGCCTGTCGTCCTGGACGAACCTGGTCTCCGCCTGCAAGGAGTGCAACAACCGCAAGGCCGCTCGCACTCCCCAGGAGGCGGGGATGCCCCTGCGCGTCGAGCCGTACGATCCCGCACTCGCCTACCGGGTGGGCGGGCATGTCGAGAGGCTCCCCGTGCTGCTCGGCGCGTGAGTGCGCTCCCGCCCGCTTCCGCAACGTGAGCATCGCCGCACCACGTTCCAACAGCAGATATCTCATCTGTGAGTTACGGTCGCAGAATGACTGAGAACGAGGACTACCTGGCCCGGATCGGCACCCTCATCCGCGACGCCCGTCAGCATTCCGGCCTCACGCAGGCTCAGCTCGCCACGCAGCTCGGCACGAGCCAGAGCGCAGTGAACCGCATGGAGAAGGGGCAGCAGAACCTGACGCTGGAGACCGTCTCGCGGATCGGCTCCGCCCTCGACTCCGAGCTCGTGGGTCTGGGCGCCTCCGGGCCGAGCCACCTGCGCGTCCAGGGCGAGACCACCCTCTCGGGTGCGATCGACGTGAAGTCCTCGAAGAACGCCGGAGTGGCGCTGCTGTGCGCCTCGCTGCTGAACACCGGCACCACGGTGCTGCGCAAGGTCGCGCGCATCGAGGAGGTCAACCGCCTGCTCGAGGTCCTCACCTCGATCGGGGTGAGGGCCACCTGGCTGAACGCGGACAACGACCTCGAGCTGCAGGTCCCGGCCACGTTGGATCTCTCCTCGATCGACGCCGCGGCCGCCCGCCGCACCCGCTCGATCATCATGTTCCTGGGCCCGCTGCTGCACCGCGCCGGGAAGTTCCAGCTCCCCTATGCCGGCGGCTGCGATCTGGGGACCCGCACCGTCGAACCGCATATGACGGCGCTGCGCCACTTCGGTCTCGAGGTCATCGCCACCGACCACCACTACCAGGCGACCACCTCCTCGGTGACCGGCACCCGCCGCCCGATCGTCCTCACCGAGCGCGGTGACACGGTCACGGAGAACGCTCTGCTCGCGGCGGCGCTGTACGAGGGCGAGACCGTCATCCGCAATGCGAGCCCCAACTACATGGTCCAGGACCTGTGCTTCTTCCTCGAGAAGCTCGGCGTGATGATCGAGGGCATCGGCACCACCACCCTGCGCGTGCACGGTCGGTCGCAGATCTCCACGGACGTGGACTACGCCCCCAGCGAGGACCCGATCGAGGCGATGAGTCTGATCTCCGCCGCGATCGTGACCCGTTCGAGCATCACGGTGCGCCGGGTGCCGATCGAGTTCATGGAGATCGAGCTGGCGCTGCTGGAGGAGATGGGCCTGCGCTACGACCGCTCCGAGGAGTACATGGCGGAGAACGGCAAGACCCGCCTGGTGGACGTCACCACCCACCCCTCGGACCTCAGGGCCCCGATCGACAAGATCCATCCGATGCCGTTCCCGGGCCTGAACATCGACAACCTCCCGTTCTTCGCGGTGATCGCCGCGACCGCGGAGGGGCAGACGATGCTGCACGACTGGGTGTACGAGAACCGCGCGATCTACCTCACCGAGCTCACCAAGCTGGGTGCGAACGTGAAGCTGATGGACCCGCATCGCGTGCTCATCGAGGGCCCTACGCGCTGGAGCGGCGCGGAACTGGTGTGCCCGCCCGCGCTGCGTCCCGCCGTGGTCATCCTGCTGGCCATGCTGGCGGCGAAGGGCACCTCGGTGCTGCGCAACGTGTACGTGATCAATCGCGGTTACGAGGACCTCGCGGCACGGCTGAACAAGCTCGGCGCGCGCATCGAGACGTTCCGGGACATCTGAGCGGCGCGCTGGGCCGAGGCTCCCGCTCGCGCTCGCGCCACGATCTGCTTCGCGGCGACATCCGCGCCGGCGAGCAGCGGCGAGGGCACGCCCGGGGTCGCGCCGATCGCGGAGCCGGGCTGGGTGGAGGCCGCGGGGATGCCGAGCACCACCACTGACTCGTCCGCTGTGCCGTCCGCTGCGACGAGGTTGTGACCGGTCAGAACGTCCTCGCCGAGCTCGGCGCGGGTGGCCTCCATGCTGTGGGTGGGCACGCCGTCGACGGTGTGGAGGCGGGCGCGGCCGGTGTCCAGCAGGCTGCGCAGCAGCGGGTCGCTGGTCTGCGGGATCTTGCCCTTGGACATCCTGGTCTCCAGCAGCACGGACGAGGTCACGACCCGACCGGTGATCGGTGAGGCGGCGCGGAAGAGTCCTGCCGACTCGTCCGCTTCGATGACCATCTCGGGGCCGATCAGCTCGATGACCCCGGCCTCGATCAGCGCGAGCACGAGCCGTACACGGTCGGCGGGCGGGCCGGAGGCGAGCGCGAGGGAGTGCCCGTCGAACCAGCCCAGCACGTCACGCGCGAGCGACTGCCCGGTGAAGGCTCCGCCGCCGGTGAGTCGACCGACGTGGCGGCGCAGCGCGCCCATGGCACCGTTGACGGCGGCACGCGGGTGGTGCCAGGGGTCGGACATCGATCCCAGCTCGTCCAGGACGAGACGCCGCACGAGCTGCGACCACTCCTTCTCCCCCACCGGCTCCCCGACGGTGGGACGGCTGAGCTCCTGGATCGTCCATGCCCACTGCGGATGGCCGATCGCGGCCTCGAGCACGGCGTCGACCTCGTCCTGGGTCTCGGCGACGTCCAGCCCCGCCAGCCACTCGCCGGCGACGGCCTCGGGAGCGTACTCGGTGAGCGCTTCGAGGTACACGCGGGCGAACTCGCGGGCGAGCACCGGCCAGACCTCGTCGGCGAAGTCGATGTCGCCGCGGCGGGCCAGGGACCCGAACCACTCCTCGTCGGCCCAGCGCGGTGCGAAGGGCCGCACGGAGCGACCGCCCTCGGGCTTCGAACGGTAGGGCACGCCCCGGCGCGAACCGACCACCAGATGCGGCTCCCGTCCGCTGGGCTCGTAGCGCAGGCGTCCGCGCTGGTCGCCCTCGAGCGGTACGAGCCGACCGCCCCACTCGTCGACGAGCTGGCCGATGACGTCGAAGAAGTTCGCGCCCAGCCCGCGCACCAGCACGGGCTCTCCCGCGGGAAGACCGGTGTAGCTGCGCTCGGCGGGCATGCCGGGTTCGGTGTAGCGCAGCGCGAAGCGGTCGGCGAAGTCGACCAGGCGGGCGACCTCGGGAGTGCGCCGGGACTGGACCATGCCCTGGGCGAGCACCACGGTCGGGGCCGCCAGGCGCTGCCCGTCCTCGAGCACCACGACGGTGTCCTCCCCGCAGCGCTCGAGCTCGGCCGCGAGCCCCACGATCTCTGTGACCTCGACGTTCCCGCTCGCGATCGCGGTGTCGAGCTGGTCGCGGAAGTAGACGCCCTGGAGGCGCCGGCTGGGGAAGCTGGCGCCGGTCAGCTCGGCCGCCTCCTCGAGCACCCAGTCGCCGACCGGATGGCCGCCGTCCGCGCGCACGCGACGGGCCCAGTCCACCAGGTCCGGTCCGGGACCGGCGGGGCCGCTCATGCGCGTGGAGGCGTCGGGGTGGACCGTGGTGGCGTCGGCCTGGGTGTTGTTGAGGTACTGCGCAGGCTGCTCGATCAGCCAGGTCGCGCCGGGGCCGACGGAGAGGGCATCGATGACGGCGAGGCGCACGGGCCCGGTGCCGGCGGCGGCGACACGAGTCGCGGTGCGCAGCACGGTGGCCACGCCGCGCGGGCCTCCCCCGACGATGACCGCGTCGACGCTGCGGGGCTCGGGCGCAGTCATCGTGCCGGGACGGGGTCGGGACGCGCCTCGTCCTCGGCGTCCAGCTCCTCGAGCCGGGCGCCGGTGCGGGTGAATCCGGCCGCGTCGACGCGGGGACGCACCTCGACGGCGTCGTCGCGCTCGGCGACCTCGACGTCGACCTCGTACACGGTGCGCAGGATCGGGGCCTGCAGCGCCTGGGCCGGGGCGCCATCGGCGACCAGACGGCCGCCGTGCAGCACGACCACCTGGTCGCAGTACCGGGCGGCGTGGTTGAGGTCATGGATGGCGATCAGGGCGCTGATGCCCTCCTCACGGGTGATGCGCCGCACCAGCTGCAGCGTCTCGATCTGGTAGCGCAGGTCCAGGGCGGAGGTGGGCTCGTCGAGCAGCAGCACGCGGGGGTCCTGAGCGAGTGCGCGGGCGATCATGGCACGCTGGGCCTGCCCGCCGGAGAGCTCGGACATGGACTGCTCGGCGATGTCGCTCAGCCCCATCCGCACGATCGCGTCCTCGACCGTCGCACGGTCCTCGGTGCCTGGCGCGATCCCGAAGTGGGGCGTGCGGCCCAGCATGACGGCCTCACGCACGGTGAGGTCGAAGGGGGCATCACCCGCCTGCGGGACGTAGGCGACGAGCTTGGCGAGCTCACGACGGCCGAGCTCAGCCATGTCGCGGCCCTGGACCGAGACCCGTCCGCTGCGGGCGCGGTGCACCCCGGCAAGGGCCTTGACCATGGTCGACTTGCCGGAACCGTTCGGGCCCAGCAGGGCGCAGAAGGCGCCTGGAGCGACCTCGAAGGAGATGTCGTCGAGGATCGTCCGGGATCCGTAGGAGAAGGACAGGTCGGAGACGGTGAGGCTCACTTCAGGGTGTTCCTTCGCGTGAGGATGAGGTAGATGAACACGGGGCCGCCGATGAAGGCGACCACGATACCGACCGGCACCACCGCGGGGGCGATCACGGTGCGCCCCACGGCGTCGGCGACCAGCAGCAGCAGACCGCCGGAGAGCGCGGCGAACGGAAGCAGGTGACGGTGGTCGGCACCGATCGCCAGACGCGCGATGTGGGGGCCGACGAGGCCGACGAATCCGATGATCCCGCAGAAGGAGACCACGACCGCGGCCAGCGTGACGGACAGGGCGATCAGTCCGACCCGCACCGGGCCGACGTTCACGCCGAAGCTGCGGGCGGCGTCGTCCCCGGCGAAGGCGATCGCGTTGAGGTCCTTGGAGAAGAGCAGCGTCACCGGGATCGCGACGAGGGCGACCGCACCGACGATCAGCACGTCGTTCCAGGTCGCGTCGTTCACCGAGCCGAAGGTCCAGCGGATGATCGCCTGGAGGGTGTTCTCGTTCGCGGCGAACTGGAGCGCCGAGGTGAGCGCCTCGAAGATCTGCGTCATCGCGATGCCGAGCAGAAGCAGGGTCGCCACCGCCATCCGTCGGGCGGTGGCGATGCCGAGCACCACGGCGGAGACCGTCAGCGCCATCACCATCGCGCCGGCGATGGTGGCCCACGCCGGCAGCTGGTTGGTGCCGGCCAGGGTGATCACGAGCGCCGCACCGAATGCTGCGGCCGGGGAGACCCCGAGGGTGAAGGGGCTGACCAGCGGGTTGCGCAGCAGGCCCTGCATCAGCACGCCGGAGACGGACAGCGCGGCCCCGGCGGCGAAGGCGAGCAGCACTCGTGGCAGACGCAGCTGCGTGATCACCGCATAGGAGGAGGCGAACTCGGCGCTGATGGTGCCGCCGAGGATGCTCACCCGCAGCGAGCGGAGCACGTCACCGAAGCCCACCCCGGCCGTGCCGATGGTGACCGCGGCGATCAGCGCGATGAGGGAGACCACCGCACCGATGGCCAGGACGAGGGACTTGCGCAGGGCCCTGCCGCGGGACGGATCCGTCGGTTCCGGGGCGGGGACGGCCGTGGAGCCGGGCTGTTCCTGGAGGGTCGCGGTCATGACTGCGGCCCCTGGATGTAGTCGGCAGGATCGGACAGCTCGGTGTGCTGGAACTCCGTCACCCACCGCGCGAGGTACTCATCGGGGTCCACGCCCTCCATCTGCTCGGGGTGCAGCCAGGAGGCGAGATAGACGGCGCCGATCGATTTGCCCAGCGCACTGGTGGCCCAGCCGTTGGCGATCGCGACCCGGCCCTCGGCCACGGCGCTCAGCCCACCCCAGCCGGGGCGTCCGTCGAGGTCCTCGCGCAGGGCGTCGAAGCGGTCGACGGGTTCGGCGGAGGGCTCGAACTCGTGCATCACGAACCGCGGGTCGCGCAGCACCACCTCGGTCGGGTCGACGGTCAGCTCCTCCTGGGCGTCTCCCCCGGAGGCGTCGTCGAAGATGTTCCTGCCGCCGGCCGCCTCGATCATGGCGTGGAAGCCGGAGCCGGGCAGGGTGGTCAGGTACGGCTCGACCGTCTCGAAGTACATCGGGACCGGCTCGACG
>JAAZLF010000630.1 GCA_012799425.1 Actinomycetales bacterium
AGGCCGTGACCGAGGGGCTGCGGTCCGCGGGCCGTTCCTTCCGCATCGCGCCCACCGGCATGCCCGGAGCCCTGCTCCTGGCGAGGGAGCAGGCCGCGGCTCTGCGGTCGTGAGCGGCTCCGCCATGGCCCGACCCGTAGGCCACGGCCCGGCGTCCTCTCGGTCACGCTCCCGCCGAGAGGGCGTCCTGCCGCAGGGCGCGGCGATAGGATGGCCAGCGTCCGCCCGCTGCTGAGCCGGGTGCCCGGGACGCACCGGGCACCGCGCGCCGCCCGACTCGGAAGAAGGCTCCCCTCGATGCCCGATCTCCACCACCCGATCCCCACCCGCGAGAAGGTGCTGATCATCGGCGCCGGCCCGGCCGGCCTCGCCGCCGCTGCGGCGCTCAAGGCGCTGGAGGTCCCCTTCGACCTGGTCGACCGCGCCCCGCATGTGGGCGGGATCTGGGATCCCGAGCGGGAGGACTCCCCGGTGTGGCCCACGATGGAGATGATCTCCTCGCGCGAGCACACCCAGTACGAGGACATGCTCCAGCCGGTCTCCTTCCCGGAGTTCCTCTCGCCCGCGCAGATGGCGAAGTACCTGCGCGCCTACGCGTCCCGTCACGACCTCACCGAGCACTTCCGCCCCCGCACCGCCGTACGCTCCGCGCGCCCCTTCGGTGAGGGCGTGTGGCAGGTGGAGCTGTCCACCGGTGAGATCGGCATCTACCGCGCGGTCATCTCCGCGCACGGCATCTCCGAGCGTCCCCACCGCCCCGAGTGGGCAGAGGACATCCCCTCCTCGGTGCAGGTCATGCACGCCAGGGAGTGGACGGGCGCCGACGGCCTCGAGGGCAAGCGGGTGCTCGTGGTCGGCTCCGGGCAGTCCGCCGCCGACATCTCGGTCGACGCCGCTCGCCGCGCGCTCGAGGTGCGCTGGTCGATGCGCACCGGCCACTGGGTGGTGCCGCGCCGCATCGCGGGCGTCCCCGGCGACGTCGCCGCCTCCCGGGAGCCGACCGCCCTGGGCGGGCTCAACGAGAAGATCGCCGAGACCGTCATCCGCCGCACCGTCGGCGATCCCGCCGCGGCGGGCCTGCCCGCCCCGCAGGCCGGCCTGCTCGAGGACGCCGTGATCGTCTCCGACGAGGTGCTGGACCGGGTGCGCGAGGGCCGCGTCACCCCGGCCGGCGAGGTCACCGGGATCGATGCGGACGGCATCGTCACCCACCGCGCCACCGGCTCCCACGCCGGGCAGCAGAGCTTCGCCCCGGACCTGATCGTGCTGGCCACCGGATACGAGTCCGGCGCCGGTCACCTGCCACACGACGTCGTGCCCCGCACCGCCTCGGGCGACCTCGACCTGTTCCTCGGCGCGTTCGCGCGGGGCCGCGACGACCTGGTCATCCTCGGTCAGCAGCGGGTCTCCGGAGGGGTGCTCCCGATCCTCGTCGAGCAGGCGGACGTCGCCGCCTACATGCTGGCCGCGACCCGCGAGGGCTCCTCCCCCGCGCTCGAGCATTTCCGTCGTCTCCGTGCCGGGGCCGATTCTGCGGTGCCGGCGAAGCCCGGCTCCCGTGACGGGGGCCTGCTGGGGCGTCTCGGCGGCGTGTTCGGCGCCCACCGCGTCACCCCGCGCTCGGCCACCTCCTCGGAGCGCCCCGGGCACGAGCAGCTGGTGCCCGTCGCTGACCGCGACACCCTGCTGGCCCGGCTGCGCTCGGTCCGCGGCCTGTTCGCCTGATCCGCGCGACCGCCTGACCCCTGCTCGGCCCGCCGAT
>JAAZLF010000631.1 GCA_012799425.1 Actinomycetales bacterium
CGGCGAGGCCGCCGGTGGTGCGGCGTCCGACGAGGGCACCGCGGCATCCCAGGAGGCTGCGCCGGACGATTCCGCCGACGCGGAGGACGCCGACGATGGCGCCTCCGACGGCGCGGAGAGCGACGAGCGGTCCGAGCAGCTCGCGCAGGAGAGTCGCGTGGTGCTGCGGGCGAAGGGGCTCGATGACGGTCCCCAGGAGCGTCAGCTGCGCTACTCCTCCTCGGAGGGCAGCGGGGTCCAGGACTCCTCGACGCTCTCACGGGCACAGCGTCGGCGTCAGGCTCGTCTGGAGCGGTCCAGAGGATCCGCGAGCGCTGCGGCGCCCGACAAGGTGCAGGACAAGCCCGAGGGCGCACCTCAGGACGCGAGCCAGAACCGCGCCCAGCGCCGAGCGAAGCGTCGCCGGGGCTGACTCAGCCGATCTCCAGCACCGTCACGCGCCAGCCGCTGTGCCGCAGCTCCCAGCGCATCGCCAGGAACCGGACACGGTCGGGCTCGCGCAGCACGCAGCTCGCCTCGACCGTGTGCTCGTTGACCACGCAGCAGCGCACCCCGGTCACCATGAGCTGCCGCGGTGGCGCGTATCCGGTGGTGGCGCGCAGGCGGCGGGTCAGCGAAGCGCGTCGTGCGAGCTGGTGCGCGACCTCGGGGGTCACCCACCGCGACAGCGAGTTCTCAGGACGCATGTCCCGGACGATCTCGACCGCGCGACGGGCGACGGGAGCGATCAGCTGCTCCACCGCCTGAGGATCCTCGGGAGCAAGGGCCCGGGCGGGGGAGATCGCTGCTGCAGGTCGCTGGTCAGTAGTGGTCATGGCAGGTCCTTCGTCGTCAGTGAAGCGGGCACGGTCAGTTCCATTCCGGGAAGCAGCTGGTCGGGGTCTGCCCCGATCACCTCCTGATTGGCCTCGTGGAGCACGGGCCAGGTGGAGGCGATGTCGGCGGGATCCGAGGCGGTGGGGCCCAGGAGATCGTCGGAGATGCTCCACAGGCTGTCCCCGCTGCGCACGACGATGGTCTCGGCCGCGGCGGACGGCCCGTCGCCCCGGGCGCTCGTCGGTGTCGAGGGCGGTGACGAGTTGTCCGAGGAGGAGTGAGAGGGCGCTTCTCCCCAGCCGAGCGTCGGCAGCGGTGCCGAGCCCCCGGAGCGGGACGGGCCGCTGTCCGCTCCCGGGGCAGCGGCTTCCGGGGCCGGGTCGGGGGCGGAGCCACCCGAGGGGAGCATCTGGGAGGTCTGGGTGGGAGCGTGCTCCGGCAGCGACGGAGGCGCGGAGGGGCCCTCGGCCGCGATCGACGGTGCGAGCGTCAGCGCGGTGACCGCCGTCGCCGTTGCGGCACCCGCGGTCACCCGGCGTGCCAGCCGGGGTGCCAGGATCCTCAGCGCGAGCAGCAATGCGGCACCTGTCCGGGTGGCCGGGCCGGACAGGAGGATCGCGGAGGCCAGCGACCACACGAGCGCGAGGTAGAGGCAGAGCAGGGCTCCCAGGAGCGCGATCGCGACCAGCACCCATGAGATCAGCGCCTGACTGGCGTGGCCGGTGGTCGCGGTGCTCTGCAGCGACCCTGCGGCCGCGGACATGACCACGGCCCCGGCGGCGGCCAGCAGTGCGCACAGCAGCGTCGATCCTGCTCCGGCCACCGGTCTCGTCATCGTCTCGTCCCTCATGGATACCCCCGAAGCGGTGAGCCGTCCCCGAGGAGACGGAACCCGCGAATGATGTCGTTTGATCGCGTTTGATGCCGACTGAGTCAGCTGGAAGCAAACTAGCCTGTTGTGATCTACAGCGCAACGGGATGTCGCCGCCCTGTGGACCGATCTCGGTGGGGAGGAGTGAGGCGCGTGCGCCGCGTCTAGAGTGGTCGCATGCGATTCGAGCGAATCTTCGACGACCTCGAGGGCCGATTCGCGCACCATGAGCAGCAGGAGATGCGTGCGGTCTCGGAGGACCTCGCCCGCGCTGAACGTGCTCAGCTCACCCTCGCGGACAGGCTGCGGGGCGCCGGTGCGCAGCGCGTGACCCTCCACATCGGCGTCGAGCTGCGCGTGGGCGGCGTCGTGGACGAGGTCGGTGCCGACTGGGTCGCCTTGCGCGACCAGGGCCTCGCTCATCGTGCTGTCGTCCCTCTGGGCGCCATCGCGCTGGTGCACGGGCTGCCCGCCAGAGCTCGGCCGCAGGGCGAATCGCTGCTGTCGCCCCTCGGGCTCGGATCCATCCTCAGGGAGATCGCGCGCGATCGCGCGGTCGTGCGGCTCGAGACCGTGGCGGGCGGCGTCACCGGTCGGATCTCGGCAGTGGGGGCGGAGACCCTGGACGTCCAGTGCCTGCCGACGGGGGAGCAGATCGTCGGGACAGGGTCAGAGCGCATCACGGTGGCCAGCGGATCGCTGCTCGCCGTGCTGCCGCGCTGAGCGGAGACGATCGAGCGGCTTCGCGCCGCCCCGTGCGCGAGGGAGGGTCAGTCCTTCCGCTCGGCCTTGCGGCGCTCCTGTTCGAGGATGTGCTCTGTCGCCCTGTAGCTGCGCTCGATGTACGACTCGATCTCGGTGACCTCGACACGCCACTGCCCACGACCGCCGACCTTGATCGCTCGCAGCTCCCCGGACCGCACCAGGGCGTACGCCTGGGACGCAGAGATCGAGAGGGTCTCCGCGACGTCGGACAACGGGACGAAGCGTGGAGTCATCAGCGATCCTTCCGGTGGGACGACCTGGTGAGCGCGCATCACCAGTATCTCATCCTCGACCTGCATCCATCGGTGGCGTTGTGGACGACGGACCCCACCCGAGATATCCACAATGCTCCGGCTTCGTGCACTCGGGGCACGTGCTGCCGGTACTCTCCGGTCAGATCCCGGCTGCACGGGAAGAGGACCACGAGGGGCGAGGAGGATGCGGTGGGGCCGACTGCACCGATGATGAGGCTGCGCAGACCACGATGGAAGGACCCTCGGCTGATCGTGGGGATCGTGCTCGTCGTCGCGAGCGTCCTGATGGGTGCGCTGCTGGTCTCGAGGCTCGCCGAGACCACGCCGGTGCTGGTGGCCCGTTCGCCGATAGCGCCCGGTGACGCCATCGACCCCGCCG